>JABLXV010000047.1 GCA_013177895.1 Brevinematales bacterium
TTTAGATACTACGACCATGAAAGACCGCACCAGAGCCTGGGTTATAAGCCGCCGGCTTCGATATACTTTTCGCCTGTTGACAAAACCGGAAAGGCGGCTTAGAATGACTGATGTAAGAAAAGAGCACAGCAAGATTCAACTTAACTTGCCCCTAAATCTGTCCAAACACAGGGGCGCACCTTATCCCAATCCCAGCTCCCGACATGCGCGCCGCTTAATGCAATCGACAAACGGTTGTAGGATTCTAACAGCTCCCTTTGCGTATATAATAATTGTCGAACGACGCGGTGGGTAAGAAAGTATATTAATATCGCGCTGCAAAGAATAAAAAAGAATCCCTTGCCCGTCTGTATAACCGTCATCATGGATGGGGAGGCGACTAGACTTTCTACGACTTGATCTGAAAAAAGAATCCATAAAGCGCTAACGACCAGATAAATCACTGAAATTTTCAGACTGAAGGTATCTTTCAAGCCGGCTTTAACGGAAACAGGATTAAATTTATACCCGTTCTTTTTCATGGGAATGCCCCTTACTGCCTTCAAGTATTATACTTATATCATAACAATATGTCAAAATATGCATTTTACATGAAATATCATGGTCTTATAGTTCAACCGGGGAACTTGTATTTCATTTACAAATATCGCGTACTGGACTATAATTTCACCGATAAGATAATATGTACCGGCGGGAAGATTATGAAAATAGTAAAAACGGAATCCATCGAGGATTGTTTTAAGGAGACCTTATTTATCGACGCGGAGACGGATCGACCGATAACGAGGGATTTTATCCGGTTTCTCGGGACTAAAGGGGAACTCCAATACTATGAGGATTTTCCGCGCCCGTTTTTTAAACTTACCGTCCCCTCGAGATATTCGTTGAAGGGCATCGAGGGAAGCCATTCCATCCGGGTATTATTGAATGATGAGAACAGTAAGGGCTTCGAGGAATTTAAAGAGTTGATCTCGTCCTATCCGGCAGGCGAAACCGATGATAAATACTAATAATGAACCGTTAATTGCGGGCAGTGTTCCATAAGGAAATCCCGGATTACTGCGCGCCTACCTGCGCGGCTTCCTGGGGATGGTATTTGAGAAGCACGTCGAAATTCGCATACTGGGTGATTATCAGGAAATGCGACGCGGCGACCGCCATTTCGTTTTCCCCCAGCCTGCCGTACTCCTCCATCGCGAGACGGATCGTATCCCCGTCGTCCTTATTATAATTCGCGACCGCATCATAGGTAACCGAATCGACCGTCTCCTTATCGTCGGGGATCATTTTCTGGCGGATTTGCCCGTAGGCCGCCATAATTTTCACATATTTCGTTTTCAGCGCGAGCAGTTTATCCTTCACATCCGCGGCGGGAGGAATCCCCTTCAGGAGAAGCGCCGCGTCATGCATCGCCGCATGGTAGGTAGCGCCTATCTGCTTACCGAGCTGTTCGGGGGAGATCGCGGAATCCCCGCATCCCGCTAAAAATACTATCGCTAATATAAGAAGAAGTATTGTTTTCATAGTTTCCTCCGCGAATACTATAAGGACACCCGCGTCTAAAGTCAAGGTACTTCGCCCACTGCGTGGGGGCTAACCCCGATATCAAACCGTCGGCAAATTTACATACATAGCCCGTGATCATGCATACCGCCTACCTTTCATCACGGGGTACTGCGTACCCTAGTCCCGATATGAAACGGACACTCGATAGAAAAATATTGCCCGTGCTCCGGCAGAATCATATCCATCATCACGGACTAACTGTCGATCATGCCGCTTAGCCCGATATCGGGATTAGCCTGCGCAGCAGTCGGGATTGGCGTACGCAGTACATTAGGGTACGCAGTACCTTGACACAATGATGATTTGGATATAAAATGAGTAAATCCTTTCCAAGGAGAAACAAATGCAAAAGAAAATTTTTATTTCCGGCATGATATTCCTGTGCTCGGCAATCCTTTTAACCGGATGCGGAGGAGGCGGGGCGGCCGCTAAGGGCGAGGTCAGCAGTCTAGAAAGCGGAACCTATAAAAAAGGTAACAATATCATGTTCGTCTATAAAACCTCTCAGCCCGATATCAAATCGGTCGCGGTCACGGGCGATTTCTCTCAATGGAAAAAGGACGGCATCCCGATGACCTATGAGAAAGGTATCTGGAAGGTCGTTCTCTCCCTCGCGGACGGTATCTACGCTTATAAGCTCGTCATCAACGGTTCGGTGATGATGACTCCTCCCGGCGCGGAGGCAGTCGCCCCTGACGGATACGGCGGCAAGAACGGAGTCTTTGAAATCAGCGGGACATCCGAGTAAGGACAAACCATTGAATCCCAGCAAACTGATGAGACGATTAGCAATATTTACGTTAGCCGCGGTCGTTCTCGCGATATTATCCTGCGGCAGCGCAGGGGTTGTTAAAACTACGCCCGGCGAATGTACGGGAACAATAATACCCGGCGTGTGCATCCTCTCCAACGGGTGCATGTTTGTATATGCGTCCAAGGATAAACAGATAAAATCGGTCGTACTGACCGGAGATTTTATTAAATGGGCGAAAAAGGGTAAACCGATGACCTACGACACCAATACGGGTAACTGGTTCGTCGTCCAAAAACTCGATCCCGGCGTCTACCAGTATCTTTTTATTATTAACGGAACCAACTGGATATGCGACCCCATGGCTATCGCGAATGTCCCCGACGGGACTTACGGTAATGTTTCCGTAATCGAGGTGAACGAACCATGAAAAACAAAGGGCTTCTCTTTGTTTCGCTTCTGCTCCCGTTTTTTATCTACGCGGGATGCGGTCAGAAGGGGATGGTCAGCGGCGCGGACTTAATCACGAATATCTCGACCGCCAATTCCTATAAACTTTACGCGGATAACCAGACGAATACCCAATTCGTAATTATCGATGTACGTAAGCCCGAGGAGTATTCCGGGGGGCACATTCCCGGATCGATCAATATCAACCTGTACGACTCCGATTTCCGCCAGAAGTTGGACGTCCTCGACAAGAATAAAGTTTATCTCGTATATTGCCGCGCGGGAAGCCGCAGCGCGAAAGCCGCGCAGATTATGTCCGAATTGAAATTCAAGAAGATTTACAATATGGAAGACGGTTTCGATAGCTGGTCCGGCGCCGGATACCCGTCGGTAAAATAGCCCGTCAGTCCCGTTTCACGCTATCCGCGACCCATTTCAGGTAATCGGGATTCCCTTCTGTCACAAGCGACGCCGTGATTTCCGGCACCTCATACGGATGCACCCGTTTCACTTCCGCCTCGAGTTCCGCGTAACATTCCCGCGTCGTCTTGATAATGCACATCCACTCCGGCCTATCCTCGACCTTCCCTTTCCAGATATATACGCTCTGGATCGGGCCTGTCATTTGCACACATGCCGCGAGGTGTTTCGACACTAATTCGTTAGCAAGCATCATTCCGGTTCCCTCGTCGGGCACAGTGATAGTAACCTGCAATACTTCAGGCATGTTCGCTCCTATTTGGGGATTGCCATCTTCTGCCCCGGCTTCAATTTCACCGCCTTATCCTTCGACTTCACCCATAAGGTGATATCGGTCGAATTAACCAGCATTCCCTCGGGGCTTTTTAAAACAACATCCTGCGCGGCGGTGATATAGTCCGCGGCTTCCATCGCGGTTGCCGCCCAGATGTCGGTTTCCTTCGCGAGGAGCGCGCAGATATTATCGATCGTCGCCCAGTTCTTTTCCTTAGCGGCATCCGTCGCGGCGTTATCGAATTCCCACGCGTGCCCCCAGATGAAGAGGAGCATCATCTCGTCCCGCTTCATCCCGATAAATTTCTTCGCCCAGTACTCCCCGGACCCGGAATGGCAGGTGGGGTTCCAAACCAGCAGATTTTTCGGAAGATGGAAACTCGTATCCATAGTCACCGTCCGCGAGTACTTAATCCCCAGCGACGGCAACAGATCGAGCACCAGTTGGTTATAGGTGCCGAACGGGTAGGACATCCCGTGGATAGGATAGCCGAACACCGCTTCGAGCTTTTTCCGGTCGTCGAGAATCTCGTTGGATACCTTCGACGCGGGGAGGAACTCCAGATGCGGATGGGACACGGTATGCGCGGAGACCTCATGCCCGGCATAGACGGTCTTCAACTGGTCGAGCGAGGTCTTGCTCTTCGCGGCGAACTTACCGGAATTGAGATGGAAGGTTCCCTTAATCCCGTACTTATTGAACATTTCGATAAGCCGCTTGTCCTGGTCGGGGCCGTCGTCAAAACTCATCACAAGCGCCTTGAGCTTGCCGTCCGGGAATGTGAACAATCCCGCGATTTTATCATGCTCGATTTTTGTCTCCACCACTACCGGCACAGGCTTCACCGGTTTAACCACCTTCTTCTTGGTGCTCTTTGTTTCCGACGCGCATGAACCCGACATCAGGATAATTCCTCCCATCAGGAAGAATAGAATCTTTTTCATTCGCCCACCTTCCCATACAGATATTTTTTCTTCGTAACATGCGTACTCTATTTCACCACCAAGCCGGTCAGCCACGGAGTTACATACACCTCTATCAGCGCGGCAATTACCAGAAGCGGGAGTATCATCAGTACGGCAAGCGTTAGTGTTTCCAGCAGGAGCATTCGGGACGAGACCGCCTCCTCCCGCCCGGTAATTCTGACTACTACCGCCTTAGTAATCATCATCGCCCCCACGAACGAAAGCAGGATCGCGGGGATTTCGAATATCCCGTGGGGGAGAAGCGATGCCATCATGAACGCGGTGCCATGCGCGGGAATGAGCGTCACCATAGCGGTACCGAGCACGAGGAAATTCAGCCCCACAAGGATAACCGAGGGCAGGGAGAACATAATCCCGCCCAAGAGGATTATCCCCCCGCTCCGCAGGTTATTGAGAAATATCCCCGGCGCGCTGAATTCCACTCCCTTCAGCTTGTCGTAGAGGATATCCATCAGGGTCTTCTGGGTATCCTGCGGGAGGAGCGCCCCGATGAGGGTCATCAGGGTGGTAAATACTACCGCGGTCAGGAAAATACCCCGTTCACGGTACAGCGCGCGGAACAACGCGGGGTAATTCATTATTTCTTTCATAAGTCCCCGAATATTTTTATAGTGTATTATAACCTTAATCCCATTATTTGTAAACCCTGCCGCGGTCACTGCGTGACGGCTAATCCCGATATCGAGCTAATCGGCTTAATATGAATATAGCCCGTGATGAAGGGTAAGCCGGAATAGACGTACCCTAATATACCGCAGAGGGGGAAGCCCCGCGGCGACAGCTTGCCTTCCGTTTCCTACGGGAGGGGATGTCAAGATGCGGGGCGCAGGCTAATTCCGACTGCTGCGCAGGCTAATCCCGATATCAGACTGAGTATTATTATACAAATATAGCCCGTGACGAAGGGTGAACCGGAATAGACGTGCCCTAATATACCGCAGAGGGCTAATCCCGATATCGAGCTAATCGGGTTAATATAAATATAGCCCGTAATGATAAAATAGGTATCATACATGATCACGGGCTATTTACCGATAATAAACCTCCGGTTACATATCGGGACTAGTGTGCGCAGTACCTTGACTTTTTCGCGATTTACTTTTACATTGTTATAGACGACTAACCAAGGAACTCCGATGACGAAAAGTATGGAAGATTACCTCGAAACCGTCTACCTCATCGTCCGCGACAATAAGGTCGCGCGCGTCAAGGATGTGGCCGAGCGTCTGAACGTAAAAAAACCGTCGGTTATCAACGCGCTCAAGGAGCTCGAGACTGAGAAGATGATCGTGCACGAGAAGTACGGCTATATCGAGCTGACCCCCGGCGGCGAGCGCGGGGGGGCGAAAATTTACTCGCGTCATCTCCTGTTGAAAAGTTTCCTCACCGATGTGCTGGGCGTCCCCGAGGAGACCGCCGAGACAGAGGCGTGCTCGATGGAGCATGTCCTCAGCCGGGGCACGTTCGAACGCCTCGAACAATTCATCCAGTCGCAGCTCGGCAAGTAGGGCTACGCACGCCAAGCCCGATATGATTCAACTCAACGGTTTTGACAAATAACCCGTGATGAATAAATCATCCCAAGTAAAAGATTGCTTCTGCTTACACCTCGCAATGACAAAAATCGGTTCGTCAAAACGCTTTTCGGAGCGGTCTTTTTATGCCTCGCAGGGCACGGTATGATGTTCGTCTATAGGGGAATAGGAATTCGGACAATCTCTGCATCGCAGGCTATTTCTTGTTCATTTAAACTTGTTCATGATGGGATTAGCCCGCGCAGCGGTCACCCTGAGCTTTTCCTCTCGCAACGGGGGCGCAATCGAAGGGTGTCATTTCGATAGATTGCTTCATTCACTCCGCTCATTCGCAATGACAACAACCCGTCATCCTGAGCCTGCCGAAGGATAGATTGCTTCTGCCGCGCTTCAGCAATTTTTATAGCGCGGTATCGCAAATACATTCCTATGCAATATCCCGGATTCTTCAGCGGAATTACTAAAAGTCATGCCAAATATATGAATATTTTCATTTTTTTTCTTATTCCCTAAACAATTACCGGTTTATTCCGAAAAGTAAAACAGAATTGTACATGGGGAGTTCTGTATGGCTATTCAGAGGACATTGACCCTCATTAAACCCGACGCCTATAAAGCGGGTAACATCGGGAACATCACTGCTATGATAGAGGAAAACGGTTTTAAGATCGTTCACGCGCTCCTCTTTAAATTCACGGAGAAATCCGCGAAACAATTCTATCATGTCCACGAGGGTAAACCGTTCTTCGACGGCCTGATACAATTCACCGTTTCCGATAAAGTGCTTGCTATGGTGCTCGAGAAGGAGAACGCGGTGGCCGATTTTCGTAAACTGATGGGGGCGACCGATCCCGCGAAGGCGGAGCCCGGCACTATCCGCGCGAAATACGGTACCGCGATGCCGAAGAACGCCGTACACGGCTCCGACTCGGATACCAACGCGAAAAAGGAAATTACCTACATCTTCGGAGAGTTCGCGTCCATTCCGTCCACCGAAAAGAACCACGCCAAAGAATACTGATCCGTTTCAGTAATCCCTTTCCTTATTATGCCTTATTTTACGTGGATAATTTTTACAGATTGCTTCTTTCGCTCCGCTCATTCGCAATGACATTCAAATACTACCGGTACTGTCATGGTGAGTATATCGAACCATGTTAAAGTACGTCACCCTGAGCTTGTCCTCGCGCAGCGGCGGCGCAGTCAACGGATGTCTCCTCGAGCGAAGGCGAAGCGGTCGGTGAAATATCTCCATAGATCGCTTCATTCTCCCCTGAGTTCGCAATGACACTAAATAATCAAAATCCCAGACGTTTGAATTGTTTCTCGATCTCGGTTTTCCCGAGCGAGAAAATCACCGGCCTGCCGTGCGGGCATGAGAACGGCATACTCGTCGCGGCGAGGTTTTTTAATAGTTCCCGCACCTCGGACTCCGCGATCTTTTCGCCCGCGCGTACCGAGGCCTTACATGCCATCTGCTTGATCGCGCCATCGATAAAATCCGCCGAATGCGGGTCGACCCCCGGATTTTCGGTCAGGTTCTCGATAAACCCCATCACCGTCTGTACCGTATCGTTATAATCGATATAGTCCGGGATACTCCGTATCACATAGGAGTTACCGCCGAAATGCTCGATCTCGAACCCCATCGCGCCGAGGGTGTCGACATTCTCGCGGAACACGTCGGCGGCCTTGAGAGGAATATCTATCTGCACCGGGACGAGAAGTTCCTGTGTGGCGGTCTGCCCGCTCCGGTACTTATCCCGCATCTTTTCGTAATTGATCCGCTCGTGCGCGGCATGCTGGTCTACAAACAGCAATTGTCCGTCCCCTTCGAGTACGATATAAGCCGAGAACACTATCCCCACATACCGGTACTCGAGATAGTCGATATTACCGGGCGATTCGGGCTGCCGGGCGGGGAACAACTCCCTCTCCGAACCGGCGGGATGTTCGTACGGAGTAATATCCCGGCTATCCGGCTGGGACGCATGGGAAACATCGCCCCTTTCCATATCGCCCGCGCGCTTCCCGTCGAGAAACCCCCCGATCGCGCCCGCGATTTTTCGTTCGTACGGGGTGAAACGCATCTCGCCCTCGTCCGCCGGGGAAATCCCGTCGCTGTCGGAGAGCGCCTCGCGGAGGGCGTGCTGTACCGCCTTCGATATGACCGACTCCTCGCGGAAACGCACTTCCTTCTTCATCGGGTGGACATTGAAATCCACCTCGGCGGGGTCGAGTTCTACATAGAGAAAGACTGCGGGGAAAAACCCTTTGGGTATCAGGTTCCCGTAGGCGTTCTGTATCGCGAAGTAAAAATGCTTCCATTCGACCGCGCGCCGGTTCACAAAAAAGTACTGGTACGACCGGTTCGGGCGGATAAACGCGGGCTTGGTCAGATAGGCGGTGATTTTCACCCCGCCGTCATGGTATTCCAACGGGATCAGGTAATCGGTCGTATCGGGGAAAAACTCGACGATCCGTTCGACCAGCGTCCGCTTCGGCGACGCGAGGTACTTCCGTTCCCCGTGCGACGAGAACTCGAAACCCGTATCGTGGAACGCGAGCGCCTTTTTTAGTATCTCGTGGTTGACGAACCGCGTCTCGGTGGAATCGTTGGAAAGGAATTTCTTACGCGCGGGAAGATTGCCGAAAAGGTCTCTGACGATGACTGTAGTGCCCGTATTCATGCCGGTTTCGGTGAACGACTTGAATTCGCCGAACGCGGTCTCCATACGATACCCGGACTGGGTATGCCTGAGACGCGACAGGATGCTCACGTCGGCGACCTCCGCGATACTGGAGAGCGCCTCACCACGGAAGCCGAGCGTCCGAAGCGCGACAATATCGTCGAATGTGCCTATTTTACTGGTGGTGTGATTTTTCGTGCATAATTCGAGGTCGCCCTTCTCCATCCCGGAGCCGTCGTCCTGCACCTCGATAATCTGCTTGCCCCCGCCGCCGATCGCGACCTTGATAACAGTCGCCCCCGCGTCGAGAGAATTGTCGATCAGTTCCCGCACAATAGACGCGGGACGGTCGATCACCTCGCCTGCCGCGATCTTGACGACCGTGTTGTAATCGAGCGTCCTTATGACCCCCACAACTCGTTCCTGCGGTTGAACTTAATCGAAAGAATGATTCCGATAATTCCCAGCAGGAGCATTGGCAGGCTCAAGATCATCCCCATCGTGAGCCAGTCCCCGAACAGGTAACCGAGCTGCGCGTCGGGCTGACGGAAATTTTCCGCGACAAAACGCGCGAGACCGTAACCGGTCAGGAAAATGGAGAGCATCAGGCCGCGCGGTTTGTTTTTCACCAGCTTGAACACGAGAAACATAACTGTGAAAAGGATCAGACCCTCCATCAGCATTTCGTATATCTGGGACGGGTGACGCGGGAGGTTGATCTGCGTCTGCCCGGGCTGTATCGGGATACCGACCTTTCTTGCCATCGCCACTACCCATGCCTCTGACGTCGAGTATAGCGACGGGCCGGGATTCCCTATCTCGGGCTTAGGCCCGAAAAGCATCCCCCACGGAGCGTCGGTAGCGTTACCCCACAACTCCCCGTTGACAAAATTCCCCCATCGCCCGAAGAACAGCGCAAGCGGTAACGGGACGAGGAAAACATCCGCGAGATCGAGGAAATTTTTCTTCTTGACACGCATATAAATCCATGCGGCGAGCATCGAGAAAATAAATCCGCCGTGGAACGACATCCCGCCCTTCCAGACCATAAATATTTCGAGGGGGTTCTGGATATAATAGCCGAGGTTATAGAAGAGGATATACCCTAACCTTCCGCCGACCAGTACGCCGAGGATGACGACGAAAAGGATGTCGCCCATTTCCTCGATCTTCATCTTTATCACGCCTTTTTTGATATAATGCTTATAGAACAGGTATGCCAATAAAAACCCCACGACATACATCATACTATACCATCGTATAGCGAAGCTCTCCGTGATCGGGAGGATAACGGGGTTTATAACAGGCTGATGGAGAAACGCGAACATGGAATACTCCTTATCAGTAAAAAGTAAAAAGTTACAGGTAACAAGCGAGAGAAGGAAGTAAAACTAAATACCTAGGATTACTTATTCCCGGACAATACCCTGTAATTTTCGGATACTCATTTTAGCGGAAATCGACAAAAATGACAAACTATCGACCGGTTTCTGTTTAGCCGTTTCGGCTGCGTTCAACGACCGGGAATTTTAACAATTCCTCGTCATCGCGGCCGGCAGAGCGAGCGAAGCCGAGGTATAAAAAAAGGCCGCTCCCGAAGGAACGGCCCGAATTGTATAAATTGTTGAATTAGAAGGCGAAACCGAGGTTTACACCATACATAACACCGCCGTAGGAAGGCGTTGTCCAACCGGTACCCCAAGTGGAGGTTCCGAGACCGAAAGCAATATTATAACCGACAAATGGTTCGAGATAGAAACCGTTGTTGCCTGAGAAGAACCACTTGTACCCGACTTCCAACGGAATATTGATAACTAACGAACTCCAAGTAGTTCCCCAATAATTTCCGCTCCAGATCTGTACGCCTGCACCCGCGCCTGCCCAAAGACCGCCGAGAGGATCAGCTTTTCCGAAATTGAAGCTGCCATCCGCAAGATAGTAATGCAGCATCGCGCCAACTCCGATGTAGGACCACCCGTAAGCAGAAGTGCCAATGCCCCAACTCCATGAGTAAAACTCAACAGGAATGTACAAGGACATAGCGCCGCCAAGAGTGAATTCAACGGAACCCGCAAGACCGATACCACCGGTAAGAAGAGGAACTATGGTAGCGAACGGGTTGATCGAAATAGCAACCGAAGCATTCCCCTTACTAGGCGCCATAACACTCAAAGAAACAGCAAGTGCAATCACAGCCATCAAAACTAAAGGCTTACGCATGTAATACCCTCCTAAAAATAGTTACAATATGATAGAACGTATTTTGTAAATTGTCAAGTAAACTCTCACAATATAACCATTTTCCTATGATTATTTTATCGCCGACCACGCGCCCTCTTTCATATCGAGAACGACGTCATTATCGGGCGGTTCGAGATCAACACGGAGATTCTCGATCACATACTTCTGGTTATTGAATACGATTCCCCCCCACAGGCTAAGCCCGTCGATCTTCGCTTCATACTTCGCATTGGTATCCTCGCCCGCGTAATGCATCACGAATGCTTCCGCGACATACGGGGTAATCTGCTGAGCTTCCCCGTCGTCTACCCCGTACTTTTTCAGCTTATGATAGATCAGCGATGATAGACCCTCGGTCACATATTTCTTCGAGTATGCCACCAGATCGCCGTCAAACTCCGGGATATCTTTGATATGCAGCGTATTGACCGTCATCTTCTGATTAGCGCCGATCCCGACTACGCGGATCGGGCACGGATAGGTCACAAGCGACCCGGTCTCGATATCGTAGAGGAAATTCCCGTTATCGAAACGTTTCAGCGTGATATCGTTGGCATGATAGTGCCCGGTGAACACCATACGGACATGGTACGCGGCGAGCATTTTTGAAATATCGGAGTAATCGTCGATAATGTACTCAGGGTGTAGTTGCTCCTGCCCGTTCCAATGCGGCATCGCGCCGTGGTGCATGACCGCGATTACCGCTTTATCGTTCACTACCGCATCATGGAGAATTTTTTCTATCCAGTCCAGTTCGGGCTGGGTCAGCTTGCCGGGAGTAACCGGGGTGCCGAGCTTATAGTTGTCCTTATGATCGGTAGAATCGATACATAATAGCCACAGGCCGGGAACCGGTTCGGCCACATACGATAGGGAATTGGTATCCCGGTTGAAGGCCTCCAAATACCCGTACTGTCCATATATCCGCTCGAATTCCTTATCGTTGATCGAGTCGACCTTCGCCGTATTCGACCCGTCATAGCTGACCGCGTCGGGATTATTGATATCGTGGTTGCCCGGTACTACATACACCGCTTTCCCCGAGGCCTCTATCTCCGCGAGATACTCCGCGACTTTCTCATGGCATACCTTTTCGCCGTCCTTGGTCAGGTCGCCGGAAACTATCACAAACGTCGCGGGAGACTGCTTGATGATCTCGATTGCCGCCTGCAGGAGACTGCCGCTGAGTGTCAGGAGTTTCCTGTCTTCCATCAGGTAGTTCGAATAAGCCTGACCCGACGTCCCGAGGGATTTATCGAAGTAATGCAGGTCGCTCATCGTGATAAACTTCGCTTCCGGGAACGCCGCGGCCGGTTTCGTCAGGAACTCGGTCTCGTTGACATATTTATACACCAACTTCTTCCCGCATCCCGCCAGCATAGCGAGCATCGCGAGCATTCCGATTAACCCCATTATCCCGAGTAATCCTTTCTTCATTCCTTCCTCCGTATAGTGTATAAAAATCTATTTCTTGCCCTTCATATAATCGGTCACAATAATATATACTCCCGCGCCGAATCCCGCCATCGGAATCGCGCCCTGATAGGACTGGTTTTTCTGCTCGAGGAGTTCGGGTATCAGGTAAAAGTTCGCCTTCGCGTTATCGACAATCCACCGGACTATCTCGTACGCGCGCGCCGTGTTCCCCATCGAGTAGTACGCGACCGCGATGCGCAAATCGACCATCACCCATTCCTGGAAATCGTACCATGTATTATCGTCGTTGCGGAAAAAGCCCGGGGACTTCGCCATCTTGAGGTATTTTTCGATCGCATCGAGAGTCGTCTGAGCAACCTTTTTATCGACCATCCCGAAGTTGACCGCTTCGATTACCGCCGCGTCCATATACTTGTTAATGCCGTTGGCTTTCTCCTCGAGATTGACGACTATCACGTCATCGACGATAAAGTTTTTAAGGAACCCCGCCTTAATCTCCTTAGCCTTCTCCAGGTAGAACTTCTGGTCTTTCTTATCGGTCGAAATTTTCGCGAACTGGGTCAACCCGTTATAGGCGTTGATAGTCGAGTACGCGAAATGCTTCTTGCCGTCCACACCCTTCTCGGGCTCCCAGTGCCGTTCCCATATCGACGAATCGGGCTTGAGGTAACCGTCGGTCTCCATCAGCGAGACCAGCACGTCGGCGATCAGTTCCTTCGCGACAGAGTAGTACTTTTTCAGGAAGGCCTTGTCTTTACCGGCCTGCACATATTCCGAGAACGCCCACAGGAACAGGCCGAAGTCGTCCCATTCGAGGTTAGGCCCTGACTGGTTCAGATCGCTTTCCTCGTCGCCGTTCCCGTAATATCGGCAGACGGATATTTTATAGTCCTTTCCGACATATTTCGCATCGTTAAATTTCCCGTTAGGCGCGTTCAGCATAAACTCGAGGCACGCCTTGGCTTCTTCGAGATGCCCGCTTTTTATCAGCGCGATCATCGAGTAGGAAGCGTCGCGGGGCCAGCAGATATTCCACTGTCCCGGAGGCATACTAGCGAGTATCTGGCCGTACGGCTTGCCCGGTTCGCGGCACTGCGCCATCTTGAGGACGGCGGTCGACTGCTTATAGAGAAGTAACTCGTCCGCGGTAAGCCCCTTGGAGGGTTTCTCCACTTTGTGCCACTTATCCCACCATGCGGTCTCCTCGCTCAGGCACTTATCCGCGCCCTTCTTGAGGTAGGCCGCCATTTCGGCGACATACGCGTCGTCCTGACCGCTCGGGCATAACGCGAACACCGCGAGTATCCTGACGCTCTGCCCCTTCTTGAGGGTGACCGGTTTATAACGCATCGCGCCGATCAGGTCGCTGCCCTCCTCGACTACATTATCCAATGCGGGCGTTTTTTTCGAGAAATCCTCGGGATAGCTCTTTTTCATTTTATAGGCGTAGGAATCCGGCGAGGGCACGAGGGTCATCATAATGGGCGAACCCTCTTTCACCTTAGCGGCCGATTCGATAAAAACGATCCCCCCGTCGATATCCTTCTTCACGGCGGTTTCCTTGGAGCTCATCGCCGCTTCGACATAGAGGAACGGGTTGACTGCCGCGTCGCTATCGCCCGTATTGTTCAGTTCGAGTACCGCGACAATGATCCGTTTATCCGACTGCATCGGCATGAAATAATACTCGTTGACCGAGATATTCTGGAGCTCAACGTAGGACTTTTTAATTTTAACAATCCCCGTCCCGTTGATATACTCCGCCTGTTCGACTTTCCAGTCGTCGAGCCATTGGTTATTCAATCCCCAACGGATGCCGTCCTTCTTCAGGAAGCTCTGGGATTGACTCTTCTGGTCGTACTGTTTATAGATATGGTCGTAGAACGATATCAGGCTCTTGCCTTTTTTCATATCGTACACCGCCACGCTCATACCGTTCCCGAACGGTAAAAAATCATAGGACGGTTTGATTGTGTATTCCGCGAATAAGAACGACGGCAGTAATAGCCCTAATAATAGTAATCTTTTCATAAGCTGCTCCCCTAAATGTTTTGCCTATATCATACATCAATATCCCGCACATTTCAAATAAATAGGGTACTGCGTACGGCTTGTCCTCGCCGTAAGCCGCAGGCTATTCCCGGTATGTATCTGATAACCGCTATAGATAAATAGCCCGTGATGCAGGGTGGGACGAAAAAAGGAGTCACTCAGTGACCTGCGTACCGCTAGTCCCGATATATATCTGATAACCGTTATAAGTAAATTGCCCGTGTTCGAGGCGCGGAAACATCGCGTCACCGGATCAGCGGCAGTTTGACTAAATCCGGTTTTAAGCCTATACTTTATTTCATACCATGACCCGGATAAAACTTATGCGGAAAAGAAAACTGACTCCCCATCGCTACAAAAAATACCTGCTGATCTACAACCCCCGTTCCGGGCAGGGGCGATACCGTCAATATATCGACGAGACCGCCCGTTACTTCCGCGAGCGCGGATTGGAGCTGGAACTTCGCTGCACCGAGGAGCCGGGGCACGCCACTGTTATCGCGCGCGAGGCCTGCGCGTCCGACACGGATGTAATCATCGGGGCGGGCGGCGACGGCACGATTAACGAGGTGCTGAACGGGATGATCGGCGGCGATAAGACCCTCGCGGTGCTCCCGTGGGGCACCGGTAACGTATTCGCCGCGGAGATGAATATCCCCGCGCACCCGCGTCAGGCGTGCAAGGTGATTACCGACGGGTATTCCGCGCGGTTGGACGCCGGGCGTATCAGTGTATCGTCCTCGCCCGATAACCGCCACTTCCTGCTGATGTGCGGCGCGGGGTTCGACGCATACTCGATCAAGAAGGTCGAACAGTTGAATATCAAGCGGGTGATCGGCAAGCTCGCCTATGCGATCGGGAGTATCCACGCGTTCTCGCGGTACGGTTTCCCGGAGATCGAAGTCGAACTGGATAACGGCAGGCGCGACCGGGGCACATTCGTCCTTGTGTCGAACACCAGCCGCTACGGCGTTTATTTCACGATCTCCCCGCGCGCGATCCCGCTGGACGGCCTTCTCGACGTGTATGTGTTCAAGGAGGCGGGGCGTTGGAATTTTATTAAACTCGTCGCGCAGGTTCTGATGACCGCGTTCATGCCGCGCACGAGGAGAAGGAAAATTTTCTTCAAGAAGCAGGCGTTCTACCGCGCGAAATCGGTGAAACTCACGTCCGCGCATAACGTACCGACCCAGATCGACGGCGAACTATTCCACCCGCTTCCCGCAGTGATAGAGGCGGCGCCGTCCGCGATTAATGTGATATTGCCGAAGCGCGTGCTGATGAGGATGAGGAAGTATATATAGAGGGCGGTTGTAAAAAATCCCCCCGTTTATCACAGGGGGACAATTATCATATCTGAATTATTGGTTAATTATCAGTCGCCCGCAGCCATCGCGGACATCTTCCACTGACCGCCCACTTTCTCAAATGTCGCCCGGTAGCTGTACATCCCATATAGGTATTTCTCGAAAACATATCCCTCTTTCCCGTCGGACAATCGTACCTTGATCCACGGGTATTCCTCACCGCCGATATTCTCGGTAACATCGGAGGATTCGAGATAAAGCACCGTCTCATAGGAAAGCTTGGCGACTACGGCGCTCTTGGAGGAAGGTTCTTTGCGGATATTCACGTTCTGTCCCGCGAGGATATAATAGACAGACCCACCCTCGTCATCGTCGGGATATTGCAGACTCCCGTACCAGTACGGGATGGAATAACCCCCGTCCTGATAGGTCCCGCCGTTATTCACCAGGAACTCCATCAGTTTCCAGAACTTCGCGTTTTTCGGATCGGACTTGAGGTTCCAGTTATCAACCAATATACTAAACCCGACCTCAGAATCGAAGCAGTAAGCAAAATCCGGGGATGTGGCGGCCTTCAGCCCCTTTAGGTCTTTGTTTTTCACGATCGTTTTCAGGCTGACGATATACTTTTTTAACGATGCATCTTTCGACGACTGATCCACCGGTTTCATCACAACTTTCTTGAACTTCTTCGGGGCTGTGCCGGCCCAGACCCCAGCCGCGACAAAAAAGACCAGAATCAGAAAAATCGACCTTTTCATCATATCCCTCCGGTTTATAACCATATTACTATGATTATACCGCCGTATTTTTATTAGTACAAGTATTATTTGTATATAGGAATTTAATAATTCTTAAACCTTCCCTGATCGTCCCTATAAATATTTCCCGTATTCCGGCATGTTCCCGTCCTTCATATGACTGCGAATTATTTGACGCAAAAAATGAAATAAGATATAATATTAATCTTGTAATAACGGTGAACGGTATATCCCGGTCTCGCGTTGTTTTTTTAATGCGCCTATAGCTCAGCTGGATAGAGCGAAGGATTGCGGATCCTTAGGCCACAGGTTCGACTCCTGTTAGGCGCACATCCCTTACCCGCATGGCGCTCCATGTGGGTTTTTTACTGGACGGAGGTTTTTCGTTTCTATGGAGCCGGCAGGATACCCCCTCCGGCCGGGCGAACGGAAAAAGCATCGATCTTTTTTCGGAATTCCTCGCCCATCCGTCCCCCATCGGTATTATTTCAATACAATACAAATCCATTATCATATAGTTTTATTTTTATTTATTCGATATTATGGAGGTAGTTATGGAATTCGACCTGCACAAAAACCTTGTCAGAGATACAAAGACCAACCGTTTACGAGCGGAAGCGGACACCTACCATCTGGTGGATGTGACCGAGGGACAGTACTACCGGAACATCTTCCCGTATACCGATATCCCGAAGACCCCGTTCAATAACCGCGCCGTCCCGATGGAGACCCCGAAAGAGGTATGGATCACCGATACGACATTCCGCGACGGACAGCAGTCACGCCCGCCTTATACTCCCGACCAGATCGTCAGTATCTATAAGCTCCTTAACAAGCTCGGCGGCCCTAACGGGATGATTCGCCAGACGGAGTTTTTCCTCTACAGCAAAAAAGACCGCGAGGCGTTCGAAAAATGTCTGGCGCTGGATTATAAATTTCCCGAGATTACCTCATGGGTACGCGCTAGCAAGTCCGACTTCGAGCTCGTAAAACAGGTCGGTATCAAGGAAACCGGCATCCTGATGTCGGTCTCTGATTACCATATATTCAAAAAGATGAAAAAGACCCGCAGCCAGATTATGGATATGTACCTCGGGATCGCGAAGGACGCGCTGAGTATCGGGGTCATCCCGCGCTGTCACTTCGAGGATATTACGCGGTCGGACTTCTACGGTTTCGTCGTACCGTTCACCCGCGAGCTGATGGAACTTTCCGAGGATGCGGGTATCCCGATAAAAATCCGCGCCTGCGACACCCTCGGCCTCGGGGTTACCTATCCGGGCACGTCGCTTCCGCGTTGCGTGCAGGGTATTATTTACTCGCTCAAGGAATACGCCGGAGTCCCGTCCGCCCAGCTCGAATGGCACGGGCATAACGATTTCCATAAGGGTCTGGTCGCGGCCGCTACAGCGTGGCTCTACGGGTGCTGCGCCGTCAATGCATCTCTTCTGGGTATCGGCGAACGTACCGGCAATACCCCGCTCGAGGCGATGTGTATCGAGTATGTCCAGTTGTTCGGGGACGCCAACGGGATGAACCTCGAGGCTATCACCGAGATCAGGGATTATATGGAGAAGGAGACCGGAACGATCATTCCCCCGAATATGCCGTTTGTCGGGAAGGACTTCAACACCACCCGCGCGGGCATTCATGCAGACGGGCTCCTGAAGGACGAGGAAATCTATAATATATTCGACACAAAAAAAATACTGAACCGCCCGCTCGAGGTAATGATTACCGATAAATCCGGGCTCGCCGGGATTGCGGCATGGATAAACGTCAACTTCAATCTCGATAAAGCGTCCGAGATCAAGAAGGACGAGCCCGGGGTAGCGAAAATCAGCGACTGGGTGCAGGTCGAGTACGATAACGGGCGTGTGACCGCGATATCGGACGACGAACTGCTGGAGCAGGTAAAAATGCACCTGCCCGCGCTCTATAAGGCGAAGGTGGGAACCTGCAATATCCTGACGATAAAGCGGTAAGCCGCCTGATGGCGTATTGTGAAAGCAGTTTTTATCACTGCGATGCCGCGCTACAAATACCATTTGAAGCGCGGTAGAAGCAAACTCTTTTATTCTATATGCATCGACTGCTTCGGGGCTATGCGTCCCGCAGTGGCATCGGCGGTTCGGTCATTTCTTCTAGCAAGGAGTTTTTTGCATTTTCGGCGGAATCATACTATAATATGTTCCTTATGGAGAGGTGCCAGAGTGGTCGAATGGGCCTGACTCGAAATCAGGTGTGCCCGCGAGGGTACCGGGGGTTCGAATCCCCCCCTCTCCGGGTTTTTCATATTTTATACTGTTTCATTCTCATTTATATCAAATAACATCATTCCAGAGGAGTTGAATTCTATGAAGAAAATATACTCCATTTTTATCATTACCCTATTTTGTGTAGTCCTTTTTTCCGAAACCCCGGGAAAGTTTGAAAAAATAATCTGCCCGCCTATCGACCAGTCTTCCCAGAATATTCCGCTCATGATTACTGTCAACACGTTAAAAAAGATCGTAAAGAATAAAGATTTATATGGATTATCCTTATTCTGTTCTACAAATATTCGTTTCAGTTTCGGAAATCCGCGCGGGTGGGAGGGTTTTGTTAAAGATTGGCATCTGGACGACCATCCGGAAAAATCGAAACTTTGGCAGACACTCGAATTCGCGTTGAATAACGGCGGTACATATGATACTGAAAAACAAATATATACCGCTCCTTATTGGTTCGATAGCATGGAAATGCCGGACGAATTAAACGATGAACGCGATTATACGAGTTATCAATTGATCGCAGGGAAAAATGTCAATATCCGGCATAGTCCTTCTCCGGATTCCGAAGTGATAGCGCAATTAAGTTATGAGGTCGTGTATATCATTGAAGAAACGAAAATTGAAGAAAAGGTATCCGGTGAAAATTATCCATGGGTAAAAATAAAAATGGCGGATGGAAATGAAGGGTATGTTTTTGGAAAATATCTATACCATCCCCTCGATTATCGCGCTTTGTTCAAGATAGAAGACAACATCTGGAAGATGACCGCATTTGTCGCAGGAGATTAACTACTATATATGGGAAAAAAGTTATGAAAAATCACATCCTTTCCCCTATCCTCAAAGCCCTGATCATGTGGGTATGTTTCTTCCTTTTGGGATTCCTCTACGGGTCGCAGCCTGCGGGCGTAAACGGCGTAGAAATCACGGGAATGGAAATATTTATCCGGCGGGGTATCGCGATATTTCTCGCGGCGATAGCCGCTGGCGCGGCGGAATTCCTGATCGACCGGAAAAGGATTACCGACCGGCAGTCCTACCTGTTCACGCGGATGCTTTCGGCAGTGGTTATCCCTTACGTATACGTGATGATTTGGATTTTTATCCCGTCGATATCGGGACAGATTATCTTAGGCTGGCTGAACTCGTTCTATCTGTTTCTCGCGGCCTTTGCGGCGGCTTTCTTCGCGGTGCTTTTGGAGCGTTCCCTCGAGGAGATCAAGCTCCAAAAGGGTCTCGTGGTACTCATCGGCTTCCTGTTTATCCTTACCCTTGTTCTGGCGGCGCTTTTTTCAATCCGTCAGCCGTTACCGGACTTTTATACAATTTCGCCCTTTTAACCGATAGTATCACCTGACAAATTCGAACACGTCCCCCACCGTCTGGAACCCGACCGCGATTTCGGGAGGGCAGTCCAATCTATATCGTTCCTCAAGTTCGGCGCCCAATTCCACGAGCGTCAACTTATTCGCCCCGAGATCGGCAAGAGTTACGCCATCCTGTACTTTCGAGACATCGACCCCCAATTTACTTGCGATAATCGCCTTCACTTCGTCGGGATTCCCTCCCATAGCTCCTCCGCTAGTGAGAAAGTTATATCGTTTTTACATCCTCCGCGCGAAGCGGTTTTATCCCCGCGGCGTCCAGTTTCTTTTCTATCGAATCGTCGTCGAAACGGAATATCATCACTGCCTTCCCGCCCGTGCGTTTCGGTAACGCGTACATATATTCGATATTGATCCCGTTCTTATCGAACAGTCCCAGTATATCCGAAAGCCCGCCCGGATGGTCTTCCACTTCTATCGCCATCACGTTGGTGGGCGATACCGTGTAGCTTTCGGCCTTCAGGACGGCGATCGCCTGATCGGGATCGTCCACTATCAGGCGCAGGATCCCGAAATCGGACGTATCCGCCAGAGAAAGCGCCCGGATATTGATCTTGTTATTCCCCAATGTTTTCGCGATATGAAAAAGTCTTCCAACCTTATTTTCCATGAATACGGAAACCTGCTTAATCATTGCTTCCTCCTGTCGGATTATAGTTTGCGGTTATCGATAACACGTTTGGCTTTCCCTTCGCTGCGGGCGACCGTCTTGGGTTCGACCAGTTTGACGTTCACCGATATCCCGAGCATCTGATGGATAGCGTGCGCGACTTTCTTCTCGGCGGCTTCGAGCCCCTTGATCTCGTCGGAGAACAATTTATCGTTCACCTCGACCATCACCGTCAGTACGTCGAGATTGTGGTCGCGTTCGACTATCAACTGGTAATGCGGCGCGACTTCCTCGATCCCCACGAGGACTTCCTCGATCTGCGACGGGAACACGTTGACGCCGCGGATAATCAGCATATCGTCCGAACGCCCCATAATCCGGTCGAGCCTCGGATGGGTACGGCCGCACGGGCATTCTCCGGGAATAATACGCGTCAGGTCGCGGGTGCGGTAACGGATCAGGGGGATTCCCTTCTTGGTCAGCGTGGTGATCACGAGCTCGCCGAGCTCCCCGTCCTTCACAGGCTCGCAGGTCTCGGGATTGATGATTTCCGGGTAGAAATGGTCGTCGTATATATGCATGCCCTTCTGTTCCATACATTCGTTGGCGACGCCGGGGCCGATGATTTCCGATAGGCCGTAAATATTGATCGCGGTGATCGGGAGACGCTTCTCGATTTCCATGCGCATGGCTTCAGTCCACGGTTCCGCGCCGAAAATCCCGTGACGCAGTTTCAGCGACTTGGGATCGATGCCCGCCTTCTCGATCTCCTCGGCAAGGAACAGGGAGTAGGACGGCGTGCAGGTGATTACATCGGAGCCGAAGTCCTGGAGGATGAGTATCTGCCGGGCGGTGTTTCCCCCTGAGATCGGGATGACGCTCGCGCCCATCAGTTCCGCGCCGTAGTGCACGCCCAACCCGCCGGTGAACAAGCCGTACCCGTAGGCGTTCTGCACGATCGACTTACGGGTTGCCCCGCCGGACATCAGCGAACGCGCCATCACTTCCGACCATGTATCGATATCCTCCTGCGTATACCCCACCACCGTCGGCTTACCGGTCGTACCGCTCGACGCGTGGATACGGACAATATCGTCCATCGGCACCGCGAACATCGCATAGGGATAGTTATCCCGCAGGTCGGCCTTCGTGGTAAACGGAAGCGCCGTGATATCGGACAACGATTTTATTTCGGAGGGTCTCACCCCCATTTCGTCGAATTTTTTCTTATAGAACGGAACCCGTTCGTACACATACGCCGCAAGTTCCTTCAGGCGATAGAGTTGGAGAGTCTTTCGCGTCTCCAAATCCATCGTTTCCATCTCGACATTCCAGATAGGATAGGGAAAATCCTTAGCCATCACCGCCTCCTCCAGCATCATTTTCTGTATGGGATTATGATAATCCAAGAAGAAAAAAATGTCAATGCGTATTTCAGCCTTTACTTCTCCCCTATTTTTTGAATTATCAGCTTACTTATGATATAATCGATAAATAAGCAGGAGGAGGTGGAGAAATGAAACCGCTATTTTTTATTATCTTGTCTGTTTTAGTATTCACATCCCTTTCATGCAAGGCGGTCGCGAAAAAAGAAACCCCGAGTGTTCCGTCCGCGACTGTGGATATTCAGGTGCTCGGCGGATGGAAGATGGGGCTGCCCGGCCCGGATGAGAATATCTTCCAATTCGATAAGAAAGCCCCGGTCACGCTCGGGCCCGGATCGATAATGGTACCCGCCGACGGGAGCGTGTCGTTTATCCCGGAACAGTACTATTATGCCGATACCCTCGCCCGCGCGTTGGATGAAGTATTTCAGGTGCATCCCACGAAATGGGCGTACAATCATATCTCGATGGCCACCCTGTTCTCGTTCGCGTTCTTCACGACCGAAGCGCCCGATGCGAAACTGATAGGGGTAAAGATAGACATCGATGCGAACCTGTCATTGGAAAGCACGGTCATTTATCATCAGGACTACACGGTCAGCCATTACCTCCCGTATCAGCCGGAGAAGAACGGGTATCCGTCGGACGCAACGATGCGCCAACTCTATGAGGAGGCGCTTGCAAAGCTCGCGGTAATGTTCGAAGCCGACCTGTGGTGGCGGCAGAAGGTGGAGTAGATTCACTTCCTCCCCGCGAGGAAATACGTCTTTACCCTACCCTTGCCCTTGACCTCGATCTCCCCCCGCTTGGTAAACTTAAACTTATCCTTGAGCGCGAGATAGACGCTTTCCGAGACATGCACCTTGCCGATCTCGCCGTGCGACTCCATCCGGCTCGCGGTGTTCACCGTGTCCCCCCAGAGGTCGTAGGTGAACTTCTTCATGCCGATCACCCCCGCGACCACAGGCCCCTCGCACATCCCGATACGGATGCACAGCGGGATACCGTTACCCTCGCGGAGACGCTCCATCGAGTCGATCATATCGAGCGCCATCTCCGCGACCCGTTCGCAATGGTCGCCGCATTCGACCGGAAGCCCGCCCGCGAGCATATAGCTGTCGCCGATCGTTTTGATCTTCTCCAGCCCGTGCCGCTCGCAGAGGATGTCGAACATGGAGAATATCTCGTTCAGGATTTCGACAATTTTTTCCGGCGGATTTTTCGCGGAGAACGGGGTAAACCCGGCGATATCCGCGAAGAGGACGGTCACCGAACTATACCTGTCCGCGATCGTGACGCGCCCCTCGGACTTGCGGAGTCTCCCCGCGATCTGCTCGGGCAGGATATTCAGCAGCAGCGCGTCGGAACGCCCGAGTTCCTTATCGAGCGCCTTTTCCACCTTCGTCGCCGATTTCGAGTAGAAGTAGGACATATACCCGATCAGGAAAATGAGGATGACGCCGTTATAATTCTCGAAGATGGTGAGGATAAGCGGGTTTATGGTTATGGCCGGCGGGAAATGTCCGGTATAGAGATTGAGGGCGATATACAAAAGGCATAGCCCCCCGGAGAACAGGACTTTCCCGGTCAGTTTGCGGGACGGGAAAAGGAAAATGTACGAGATCACCCCCGCGATATAGATATAGAACCCGCTCCGCCATCCAAGGAAATAGATGGCGAGTACGGCGTGGATCAGTATCTCGGTTATCCCGATAAACATCGCCTCGAACTGCCGCCCGCGCAGGCCGATAAAATACGCGATCACCCACACGGTTACCGAGAATATATTGACGATTGCCAGAGGGTAAATCCCCAGCGCGAAAAATGTAATCAGCAGGAGCAGATGCCCCGCTATCGACACCGGGATCGTATATTTCCCGACCAGATAGACATGGAAGTATTCCCGCGAAACGTTGGGATTCCCGAACAGATCGCGGAACATCTCGTTATTCATAGCCCCGTCCTCCTACGCCCGTCAACACTTAAAGCCTAGGTTCAACCGGAAAAAATGTCAAATTTAACCCTTCCGTTTATTGCCTAACCTTCAATCTTAATGTAAAATTTAGCTGAGATGAAAAACAGGGGGTCGATATGGCCGATCTTGCGGTAAAATACATGGGATTGCAGTTGAAAAGCCCGCTGATAGTCGGGAGTTCCGGGCTGACGAATACGCCGGAGGAAATCAAAAAATGCGAGGATGCCGGTGCGGGCGCGGTAATCCTGAAATCCATATTCGAAGAGCAGATACATTCGGAAGTCAACCAGGAAATGAAGGCCGCGAATTTCGACATGCATCCCGAAGCGGCCGAGTATATCCAGGGGATGACGCGCGACCGCAGCGTATCGAAATATCTTTCCCTCATATCCGATTCCAAGAAAGCCGTAAATATCCCCGTGATAGCGAGCGTCAACTGCGTAAGCGCCGGGGGATGGCTGGATTTCGCGCGGAAGCTCGAGGAAGCGGGCGCCGACGGTATCGAGCTGAATGTTTATATATTCGACATCGACCACCGCGACGACTCCAAGGAGATCGAGGAACGTTATCTCCATATCCTGAAGGCGGTTAAGTCGCAGGTAAAAATTCCGGTCGCGCTGAAAATCAGCAACCAGTTCACCAATCTCGCGTCGATAGTCCGCCATCTCGAATTCGACGGGGTGGACGCGGTCGTCATGTTCAACCGTTTCCTGCATAACGATATCAACCTCGATAAGATGAAGGTGACTCCCGGGCACGGCATCAGTTCTCCCGACGAGTTCATGGTGCCCCTGCGGTGGATAGGCCTGCTGTCGCACGAGACCCGCTGCGACCTTTGCGGCTCCACCGGCGTGCATACCGGCGAACAGGCCGTCAAGCTGATTCTTGCCGGGGCGAAGGCGGTGCAGGTCACCTCAGCGCTCTATCTCCATAAAATCGATTATATCAAAGAGCTGAATTCCCAGATCAGCGGATGGCTGGACAAGAACGGGCATAAGAGCGTTAACGATATCCGCGGGAAGCTCTGCGGGAAAGACCCGTCTATCGCGAAGATGTTCTCCCGCTTCCAGTATATGAAGTACCTGCTGGAACGCTAGCCGATCTTGCGGGCGATAATTCCCTTGAGGTACTCCGATTCGGGGTACGCCAGTCGTAACGGGTGATCCTCCGCCTGCGTCATATATTCGATAATCTGCATCTCGCATCCCGTGTCGGTCGCCGCCCATGCGAGCGCCATTTTCAGGTCGTGCGCGCTCACTCCCCCCGAGCATGAGAATGTCGCGAGTACGCCGTTCTCCGCGAGCGCCTTGATACCGTGCAGGTTCAAGTCCTTATACGCGCGCATCGCCCTCGCGAGAGACGCCTTGGTCGGCGCGAACTTCGGCGGGTCGAGTATCACTAAGTCGAACTTTTCCTCCCGGTCGCGGTAATCCCGCAGAATCTGAAAGATATCCGCCTCGACCGTCCGCACCTTACCGGGATCGAACCCGTTCAGCGCGATATTCCGTTCGAGCAGTTCCAACGCCTCCCGCGACGAATCGGCGGCGGTCACACTTTCCGCGCCGCCCGCGAGACACGCCATCGTAAATCCGCCAGAATAGCAGAAGCAGTCCAGCACGCGCTTCCCGCGCGCGTACCCGGCGGTAATCCGGCGGTTGTTCCGCTGATCGGCGTAAAATCCGGTCTTCTGCCCGGTGCGCAGGTCGATGTAATATTTCAGCCCGTTCTCGCGGACAACCAGATCGGCAGGCGGAGTTTCGCCGTAAACATTGCCCGATTGGTCGCTTACACCCTCGAGCGCGAGAAGCTCGTTATCCGCGCGGGAGTAGATACCTTTGGGGTGGAATACTTCAACCAGAATATCGACCAGTTCTTTTTTTATTCGAAGCGCCCCGGCGGTCAGGAACTGGGTCACCATATATCCCGCGTAATAATCGGCGATCAGCCCGGGAAGCCGGTCGGCCTCCGCGAAGACGAGGCGGTACGCATCGGTATCCCCCGAGCGTGACAATTCTCCCCGGCGCGCGGCGGAACGTTCGATCATCCCGCGCCACCATCCCGTATCGACCGGACGCCCTTCGTTCCATTCGAGCAGGCGGAGCATAATCTTCGAGCGCGGGTTGCAGACGCCCCATGCGATAAACCCGCCGCGCGAATCGGTCACACGGACTGTCTCGCCGGGCTCGATCCGCTCCTTCGGCAGGTTGACCGCGCTCGCGAAAAGCCACGGATGACGCTGGCGCGCCGAGCGTTCGCGCCCCGGCTTCAGTTGCAATGTTTTTATCAATGGTTTATCCTTACCGCCTGTCGAGATAGCGCAGGTAGATTTTATCTTCGTCTTCGAGGAAAAGGTCGAGCAATTCCGGGTCAAACGCCTTCCCGCGCTCATCCCGCATGATCTGCAATGCCTTCTCGATCGGCATCGCCGGACGGTACGGCCTGTCCGATGTGATAGCGTCCCAGTAATCGGCGACAGTAACGATACGCGCGACCAGCGGTATCTGCGTACCGGCAAGCCCGTCGGGGTATCCCTTACCGTCATATCTTTCCTGGTGATGGTAGGCGATCAGATACGCGACCTCGATATCATTGAGTTTGGAGAGAATATTCCGCCCGTATACCGGGTGCATCTTGATATGTTCGAATTCCTCCGGTTCGAGCTTTCCCTGCTTATTGAGCACGGACTCCCGGATGCCGATTTTACCGACATCGTGAACAATCGCGCCCAGGTAAAGTTCGTTTAATTCCTTATCGGCGATCCCGAACCTCGCGCCCAAGTCCCGCGCGAACAGGGCGACCCGTTCCACATGTCTCCCGGTGTATGGGTCTTTCGATTCAATCGCGGTAGCCAGCACCATCAGGAAGCCTTCCAACTGCTTCTCGGCCTTATCCCGTAAAAGTACCGCGGTATCGCGTTCCTTCTTTATAATCAGCGTCTGCTCGTTTACCAGTTCCTCGAGGGAATCGCGGTAACGTTTCAGCTCGATATGCAATCCGATTCTCTGGCGGGCGAGCGGGATGCTGAACGGTTTAGTGATATAGTCCACCGCGCCGACGTCGAAACCCAGTTCCTCGTCATGCTCCTCGCTCATAGCGGTCACGAATATCACGGGTATCTTCACAGTCGCCGGGTCTGCTTTCAGCCGGCGGCACACCTCGTACCCGTCCATCTCCGGCATCATCACATCCAGCAGGATAATGTCGGGCTGGTCGGGATTATGCACCAATTCGAGCGCTTTCCTCCCGCTCTGCGCGACCGATATTTTATAGTCGTCTTTCAACGCGTCGGAAAGGACTTTTATATTGATCGGGGTATCGTCCACTATCAGGACGCGGGCTTTTCTCTCTTCCATCGCTCCTCCGTTATTACGCGGGAATACTGAACCGAAACACCGAACCCTTCCCTTCCTTCGACTCAATCCAAATCTTACCGCCGTGCCGTTCGAGGATTTTCCGGCAGAGCGCCAACCCGATACCCGTGCCCTCGTACTCCCCCGCGTCCTTCAGCCGTTGGAATGGAATGAACAATCTCGGAATATCGTTTTCCGCTATCCCGATACCGTTATCGGCGACCGAAAATACTACTTCCCCCTCGAGCGCTTTGCCCTCAACCGTAATCATGGGCGTGATGCCCGGGGCGGTAAATTTGAGCGCGTTACCGATCAGGTTCTGGAACACGCGAATGATCTGAAGCTTGTCGCCCCGAATCGCGGGCAAATCCCCGATGTTCACAACGGCGGCGGTCTGCTCAATTCTCGCGCCGAGGTTCATAGTCGCCAGACGGAGCACGTCCTTCATATCGAGGATCTCGAACTCGCCGCCTTGCCGCTGGATGCGCGAGTACTGGAGAAGGTCGGTAATCATCCGGTCCATCCGCTGAACGGCTTCCGTACTGTATTTAACATAGCTCTTCGCGCCGCCGTCCGTATCCAACGCGAAACTTTTATCCAGCAGGGTCAGGTAGTTAATCACGACACGGAGCGGTTCGCGCAGGTCGTGCGAAACCGCATAGGCGAAACTTTCCAAATCCTCGTTGGAGTCGCGCAGTCTCAGGTTCAGGCTCGCGAGCTCGCGGTTCCGTTCCTCCAACGACCTCCGGTACGTGTTCAGATCGAGATGCGTCCGTATCCGCTTGCGCAGCACCGGTATGCTGAACGGTTTCATTATATAATCGACCGCGCCGAGGTCAAAACCCTGCGCTTCATCTTCTTCCTTCGTCATCGACGTGATGAATATCACCGGGATATCCGCGGTACGCGGATCGGATTTAATCCGCCGGCATACCTCGTACCCATCCATATCAGGCATCACAATATCGAGCAGAATCAGGTCGGGAAGGCCGGGCTCCGCGAGTAATGCGATAGCCTCGCCGCCGTCCCGCGCAACCTTTAATAAATACTCCGCTTTCAGAGCGCTGCTTAATATATGGAGATTGACCTGAGAATCCTCGACAATCAGGATACTCTGCTTATCCTCCATCGCTACCTCGCGTTATTAGAATTAGGGGAGTTCTAATAACTCTCCCAAAGATACCAAACTCACCTGTTCTTTCTTTCTGCGAACCCAGAAAGAAAGAACCAAAGAAAGATGTTCCCCGCCGGATGCCGCTTTATAGCACAGGGGCGCGAAACGGGAAACGCCGCAACTCGCCTCAAGCTCCTCAATCAATGAAAACAGGCCACGCTCGAACCACGGCGTTTCAACCCGTTTCGCTTAGAAAAAGTCGCGGCATAGCGGCGGGGTACAAACAGCCGAAAAGCGTAACTGCATAGTAGAATGGCAATTGGCTGTTCAATCCGCGCACTGTAAAACGATTCCTACTACCGGGAAATTCCTTAAAGGTGTTTGTCCGAGCATGACTATCCTGCGCTTTTAATTGGGCTTTCGTGCGAGTTAAGCCTTTACGGAATTTCCTGGCTTTTCTCCTGAGCTTTATCTGCGCGGCGGCTCGCTTGTCCCGCATTCTTGTGCGGGGTTCTTTGCTTCATTTCTTTCTGGCCGTCCAGAAAGAAATGAAGAAGTCTTTTTTATATAACTACAATGAGTTTTTAGAACCGCCCATTAATTATTATCTTCGTGCCTCGTCAGGCTCGGCATGACGATGTTTCCATCGTACCCCCGTGTTAATGAATTATTTTACTGATCCTTTTTTTAAGATCGGGGATACTGAACGGTTTCAGAATGAAGTCGGCGGCGCCCAGTTCGCGGCCTTTTTTCTCGTCGGCGCCCTTCTCCATCGCGGTAATAAACATCACGGGTATCCCGGACGTTGCGCCGTCGGCTTTCAGCCGTCTGCATACCTCGAAACCGTCCATCCCGGGCATCATAATATCCAGTAGGATAACATCGGGGGTATTCTCCCCGCGCGCGAGCTCCAGCCCGCGTTCGCCGTTCGGCGCGACCAATATCCGGTACTCATCCTTCAACGCGTCGGATAGTATTTTTATATTAAGAGGCGTATCGTCGATAATCAGCACTGTTTTTCTATCGCTCATTTCTCATCACCCCACTCGACCCCGATTTTATACCCAAGTTCCAGCAGGAGTTTTTCCGCCTCGTCGAAACGGTAATTCGATATATGTTTGCCCAGACGGGTATAGTAGTCTGCGTATTTCGAACGGAGCATATCCTTCTCGATACTTTTCATCACACCCTCCGCATCCAAATCCCCGGCGCGAAGGAGTTTGCGAAGTTCTAAGAGCAGGGGTTTCAGCTTTTCAGCGTCAATTTCCGCCGTCTGCGGCGTATCCCCGTCATGCCCGGCCGTACTGAAAAACTGCTCGATTGCGGTAATAACCGTGCTTAAATCCGTCTCGACCTTTCGTATCAGTTCACGGTAAGTTTCCTGTTCTGCATTCTTGAACGCTTCGTCCAGTTCGCGGGTAGAAAGGTAGAGGTCGGACGCCCCTATCGCGCCCGCCACGCCCTTGAGGGTGTGCGCCATACGGTGGGCGGTGTCCTTATCGCGCTTTTTCAACGATTGGCGGATTTTATCTACAAATCCATTATTTTCCTGTAAGAAATCA
>JABLXV010000048.1 GCA_013177895.1 Brevinematales bacterium
GCGTATGGGACGGCAAAATCTATTTAGGGATCGAGAACGGTCTATACTGCGCAGACGCGTTGACCGGGAAAGAGATTGGGAAATTCTTTACGGGTTCTTATAATCATTCCAGCCCATGCGTATGGGACGGCAAAGTATATATTGGGGGCGGTGGTTATGATAAAAAGTTATATTGTATGGATGCGATCAGTGGGAAAACGCTCTGGATGATCCAGACGGGGGATCGGGTCGATTCCAGCCCGTGCGTATGGGATGGCAAAGTCTATTTCGGAAGCGGTGATGGTAAACTGTATTGCGCGGATGCCGAAACCGGGAAAACGCTCTGGACGCTTTCGGCTGTAAATGGGGTCTATTCCAGCCCGTGCGTATGGGATGGCAAATTATATTTTGGGGGCGGTAATAATAAGTTGTACTGTGTTGATACCGGATCGAAAGAAAAAGGTGTGGCGTATTCCTCGATCAGCGGGATGGACAGCATGGAGCCGGAGAAGCCCAAGCTCCCACCATACCTCACGATGGACGCCGTGGTGGAACTCACATCGGGAAAACTCCTCAAGGCACTCGACAGCGGGAAACTTGTACTCACGGTGAAAAATACTGGTAAGGGCGACGCAATGGGGCTGAAAGTATCTTTAAAAAATATTGAAGGAGAAGAAGGAATCAGTGTTGTCTTTCCGAAACCCTTTAGTGTGAGGGTTGGAGAAACGAAAACGATCGAAATACAATTTACGGCGGACCAGACACTCAAGACGGGGTACTTCGAGTTCGATGTGAAGATAGACGAGCCGAACTTCGGGAAGAACACTGCGCCGGTCGCGATGAAGATACAGACGCAGGAACTCTATAAACCTCAGCTTATACTGTACGATTGGGCTATTGACGATGATATGAACGGCAACAGTATGGGGAACGGGAATAAGACAATCGAAGCGGGGGAAGATATCGAGTTTACGATTCGGATTGGGAACCAAGGCGCAGGCGTCGCGAAGGACGTTAAGGCTGATGTTATTGTATCCGGAAATCAGTATATCAAGAATATCGGTGGTTCTTCCTATTCATTCGGGGATATCCAGCCCGGAATGGCGAAGGATATCGTGGTGCCAATCTCCATCGGGTCGGAGGTCGGGAACCAGAAGGGAGCGATTAAACTTGCGATAAAGGACGCGTTGGGGCTCTCCGTTATCACTCCTTCCATCGAGTTTCAGATTGGACAATCGAAACAGGAGATAAAACAATTCGTGTATGAGAAGGGGAAGATCGAACCGCAGAAGGATGTCGCAATAACCGCAGACAAACTTAATGTCGATGTCGATGTGAATATCCCTTCGGGAAAATCACCATACAAGTCGGCGGTCGCGGTAGTAATCGGGAATAGCTCTTATACCAAAGTGTCGAAGGTCGATTACGCTGTCAATGATGCGAAGATAATGCAGGAATATATGAAGAAAATGTTCGGTGTACAAGATACCGGAATAATTTATAAAGAGAATGCCGGATTATCTGACATGATTGGGATATTTGGCAAAGAGGGGAGTTATCTCAAAAGCGACCTGTACGCCCGCTGTATGAAGCTAAAACCGGAAGTAGTCTATATCTACTTTAGCGGGCATGGGATGCCTGGTTTGACCGATAAGAAGGGATACCTCGCGCCTGTTGATATTACCGCAAATAATGCTGAGGATACCGGATACTCGATTGACCTTTTATATGAGAATCTTGGAAAGCTGAAAGAAATTGGGGTAAAAAAGATTGTTGTCATTCTCGACGCCTGTTTTTCAGGAAGCGACTCGAAAGGACAGCTACTCATAAAAAATGTTTCACCGATACTGCCTACAGTAAATAACCCTCTAGTAGCAAACGATATTGGGATTGTGCTGACCGCGACGTCGGGCGATAGTGTTGCGACATGGTACCCTGAGATGAAGCATGGGGCGTTCACCTATTATCTTCTGAAAGGTCTATCAGGTGAAGCGGATTCTGGAAAAAAAGACGGCGTCATCACATTAGACGAACTTCGTACATACCTGACTAAGACGGTATATGAGCATTCCATATCAGTTCAATCTCCCAAGGCGCAAACTCCGGAAATAAAAGGAAAGGAAGGGGAAATAATTATTACCCTCTTAAATAATCAGTAAACTCCCGTGAAAGTGGAAGGATAATAAGTGATATATCTATGCGGCGATCTCCATGGCGATATCGATATTCACAAGCTCTCGTCGAAGCTATGGCCGGAGGGGCACAAGCTCACGAAAAGCGATATCCTCATTGTGCTCGGGGACTTCGGGCTGTTCTGGCGGGGTAGGGGTGACGAATGGTGGCTGAAATGGCTCAATAATAAGCCGTGGACGACATGGTTTATCCCCGGCAACCACGAGAACTATGATATCCTCGACAAGTTCCCCATCGAAGAACAAGACGAATTCCTGCGGTTAGGTGTGACTCCTTACGAAAGTATCCGGATGATCTGTCACGGGTCGATCATCGAAATCGGGGGAAAGAAACTGTTCTGCTTCGGCGGCGCGGACTCAGTCGATAAACATGAACGGATCGAGGGATTCTCGTGGTGGAAGCAGGAAATCCCCTCCTATCAGGATCAGGAGAGGGCGTTCCACAATCTCGAAAAGGTCGGGTATTCGGTGGACTATATTCTCACCCACGCGGTCTATCAATCGGTGTTGGATCGCGTCAATCAGGAGCAGGGTTTATTCTCCTACAAAACCAACGACCCGGTAACCAAGGTCTTGCAGGAAATCCATGATAGAACAAAGTTCCAGCATTGGTATTGCGGACATTATCATATCGATTACACGGATGAGGAATACCGGACGACCTTTCTATATGACCGGGAACCGATGCGGATTATTTAACTATCATATTGAATATTTCAGTTAGTTCCATTTTGGAACAACCTGCTCAAGAAAATAAGACCTTTGTATATGTCTATCCCAGCCCCGTAGAGGGCGTACCTGTATCAACAATAGAGTAGGGGTGATAAAATACCCCTCCATGGCTTTGGAGGGGTATAATCTCAAATATGGAAATTCTAAGGCCATTCATCGTCATCATCCGAACTGGTTTCTTTCTGGGGCGGACGCAGGTACTGTTCATAAGCGATCTCGAAAGCCTCGTTGGGATATAGCCCCAGTGCGATTATTCGAGCTTGGGTTTCATCGGCGCTCTTGAAGAGCATGTCGAAAAATTCCTCGTATTCGCCCTTCTTCTTCAGCTCCTTCACATCCTTCGGGTAATACTCCTTATACCAACTGATTATCAAATCTCTACTCATTTTGTCCTCCTACCTATATGACGTATGAGCGGATTTCGTTTATTTGAACTTTAATATAAATTCCAAAGTCTCAGGGTCAATGCTTTTCTTCAGGCGGGCGTTCAGGTCGAGCTCGGCATTCAGGACTTTGAATATTTTAATAAAGCGATTCTCATATCGTTTAAGAATTTTCTGCATTTCATCTGTAAAATCAACGACCTCCTTTTTGTCCTCCGAGTTGCTTTCAACGTGTGCGTTATACTTAGATACCATATTATTGAATTTGTCGGTTAGGGATTGAAGGCGATCATTAAGAGAATCGATGTTCCGTTTGTTAATCTCATCCTCTTCCGCGAAGTTATATTCCCGTTCTGCTGTGTTTGTCAGGATGCCAAGTCGCGCCTGCATTTCGTTGAGTTGATTTGCCATATCCTCCAAACTCACCTTTGATATATTGTTAAACATCTTGTCGATCTTGGTACTCTTCTCTATATCCCGCTCGAAGTTTTTGGCAAGAAGCTGGCGGAGTAGGCGGGTCGCGTATCCGGAGCGGGTTTCATCTTTTCGTACACTATCAATCTTCTCCAATTCCTCATCCGTAAGCCGTATTGCAAGTTGATTTCCCATAGAAAACTCCTTATAATATTCATAAGAACAATTGTACATCGAGTATAAATTGATGTCAACAAAACATTTGAATAATAGCATTTATTGTAGATATATTCGGTTAGTTATGGGGTTTACGGCATATATAGGGCATTATATGGGCGTTATTAGGAGTATATACGAATATAAGTTATTTATTAACACTATTTAATAGCATATATATCTATATATTATATTAGGAGATAGCATATAGATGAAATTGTATCAGTGATAGCATTTCTAAGCAACAACGTTGCGTGATGTTTGTTCAAGTTAATGTACATTTTGTTTTTAAATTTTCATTGAATTGGTATATAGATACTTTATATGAATTATAATGTCTATGTATCATTAATATAAATCTATGTAATATTTATGGTATTTATAGTAATAATATATAATGTATATAGTTTAAATATATATATAGAATATAATAGATATAGTAAGGATATCTAAATGGCTAAGGCTGAAAATTCACAATCCGCGACGCTTGGGTTCGAGACGAAACTTTGGCAGGCAGCGGATAAACTCCGGAATAACATGGACGCGGCGGAATACAAGCATGTAGTCCTCGGGCTGATCTTCCTCAAATACATCTCCGACGCTTTCGACGAGGAGCACCAGAAACTCATCACCGACCAAGTGAACGGCGCAGACCCGGAAGACCCCGACGAGTACCGCGCGAACAATATCTTCTGGGTACCAAAAGAAGGGCGATGGTCGTCCCTCCAAGGCAAGGCGAAACAGCCTGAAATAGGACGGCTAATCGACGAGGCGATGGTCGCTATCGAAAAGGACAATCCCGTATTGAAAGGGGTGCTTCCTAAAGAATACGGACGGCAATCATTAGACAAACAGAGGTTGGGGGAGCTGATCGACCTGATCAGCACGATAGGACTCGGCGATAAAGAGAACCGCTCGAAGGACATCCTCGGGCGGGTGTACGAATACTTCCTTTCGCAATTCGCCAGCGCCGAGGGAAAGAAGGGCGGGCAGTTCTACACTCCCCGCTGTATTGTCCAGCTTCTCGTAACCATGCTCGCGCCGTACAAGGGGCGCATCTACGACCCATGCTGCGGATCGGGCGGAATGTTCGTACAGAGTGAAAAGTTCATCGAGGAGCACGGCGGAAGGGTGGGGGATATCAGCATCTACGGGCAGGAGTCGAACCCCACGACATGGAAGCTCGCCAAGATGAACCTCGCCATCCGGGGGATCGACGCGAACCTCGGACCGGAGAACGCCGACAGTTTCCACCGTGACCTGCACCCCGACCTGAAGGCAGACTTCGTCCTCGCGAACCCGCCGTTCAATTCGTCCGACTGGGGCGGCGAACGCCTGAAGGACGACAAACGCTGGAAGTACGGCACACCGCCCGTGAATAACGCGAACTATGCCTGGATTCAGCATTTCATCCACCACCTCACGCCGTCGGGCATAGCGGGGTTTGTGCTCGCTAACGGGAGCATGTCGTCGAACACGTCGGGCGAAGGGGATATCCGGCGAAAGCTGATCGAGGAGGACATCATCGATTGTATGGTCGCGCTTCCGGGACAGCTCTTTTACTCCACGCAGATTCCCGTGTGCCTGTGGTTTATCGCACGGGGCAAGAACGACGGGACGAACGGTATCCCGATAGGAGGGACATTCCGTGACCGGCGCGGGGAAATCCTCTTTATCGACGCGCGAAAGCTCGGAACGATGTCCGACCGCGTGCACCGCGAACTGACTATCGAGGATATCGAAAGGGTGGGGGAGACGTACCACGCATGGCGGGGCGATCCGGACTGCAAGAAAAAGTATGAGGATATCGCGGGCTTCTGTGCCTCGGTAAAAATAGAGGAGATCGCGAATCACGGGTATGTGCTCACGCCGGGGCGGTATGTCGGCGCGGAGGAAGTCGAAGACGACGGCGAACCGTTCGAGGAAAAAATGAATCGGCTGACAAAAGAACTCGCGGGACAACTCGAAGAGGAACAGAAGCTGAACGGGGAAATCCGCAGGAACCTTGAAACGCTGGGGTTTAAGATTTAACCCATAAATAGAATAAAAAGTATAGAGGTATCATGGAAAATAAAAACAAATCGGAAATACTGCTTTATAAATCCGGTGACGGTTCAATCAGAATAAATGTTCTCATACAGGATAACTCGGTTTGGCTTTCACAAAAGGGTATTGCTGAACTCTACCAAACAACAATAGCAAATATAAATCAGCACATTACAAATATCTATGAAGAAAGAGAACTTCTCCCAGATTCAACTATTAAGAAATACTTAATAGTTCAAACTGAGGGGAAAAGAGAAGTAGAAAGACTTATTGACCATTATAACTTAGATGTAATATTAGCAATCGGTTATCGGGTACGCTCTATAAGTGGAACACAATTCCGACAATGGGCTACAGAACATTTAAAGGAATATCTTGTAAAAGGATTTACAATTGACGATTTGCGTCTTAAATCCGGTCAAAATATCGGCGATGATTATTTTGAAGAATTACTTGAAAGAATCAGAGATATTCGTTCTTCAGAAAGAAGATTTTACCAAAAAATAACTGATATTTACGCGCAATGCAGTATCGATTATGATCCGCAAGCCCAGATAACACAAGATTTTTACGCGATGGTTCAGAATAAGCTGCATTGGGCTATACATGGGCATACTGCCGCAGAGATCATTTCAGAACGTGCGGACGCTGACAAACCTTTTATGGGTCTTACGACATGGAAAAACGCTCCAAAAGGGATGATCCGTAAAAACGATGTTACGGTAGCCAAAAATTATCTTACAGAAGATGAAATCGGTAAGCTCAATCGGATTGTAAACATGTATTTAGATTACGCGGAATTGCAGGCGGAAAAGAGGTCGCCGATGACTATGGAAGATTGGTCTAAAAAGCTTGATTCATTTCTGCGATTCAATGAGAAAAATATTTTGGAAGACGCCGGGAAGATTTCAGCAGAAATCGCAAAGCAAATCGCCGAACGGGAATTCGACAAGTACAAGGAACATTTACGCGAACTGGAATCAACAACTCCTGTTTCGGATTTTGATAAAGAGGTTGAAAAGATAAAAAAGTTAAAATCGAAGGATGAGAAAGCTAAACGCGGAAATAAAGAAGAACCTTGAGACGCTTGGGTTTAAGCTGTAAATTTGATATTCCATTCTGGAATATCAAACCTTGAAGTCACAAATTGTGATCTCAAGATTTGGCAACTATTAAGTAAACTTAATAGTTCGAACTGAATACAAAAGAGGGATGATATGATCGATTATGAAAAATTCCAGAAGTCGCTGAAACACCTTGAGGTACAATACGCGAATTATACAGGCATGGACGACCGCCCGAACTTGACGGAAATCGACAAGGAAGCTATTACCGAATCGGTGATCCAACGGTTCGAGATATGCTACGACAGCCTGTGGAAAGTCCTGAAGCGTTATCTCAACGAGACGCTCGGTATCCCGGACGTGCCGAATAGTCCGAAACCGGTTTTCCGGCTGGCCAACGAGAACTCGCTTTTCACCTCGCCGGTCGACAAATGGCTTCTTTACGCCGACACACGGGTCGATACCGCCCACGATTACAGCCTTGAAAAGGTAGAGCAAGCTCTAAGCATGATGAAGGATTTTATCGGCGACGCGATCGGATTATACCAGACCATGACGGGGCTGACATGGGAATAAACGGCGCGATCGACCTCACCCCCGAGCAGAAAAAACTGATCCTCTCCCTGCTGAAACAGTACGTACCCGGCGCGGCGGTGCGGGCGTTCGGCTCGCGCGTCAAGTTCACGTCCCGCCCCAATTCCGACCTCGACCTTGCCGTACTGATCGCGCCCGGCGACGAGGGAAAGCTCCACGCGCTTCGCGAGGCGTTCGACGAATCGAATCTCCCGTTCCGCGCGGACATCCTCGACTGGAACACCTTACCGGAGAATTTCCGGGAGAATATACAGAAGGAATATGTTATATTGCAGGAAGCTGAAAAAGCGGGTGATTCTGACCTGCCGAATGGGTGGAATAAAATTACTTTGTCGGAATTTATTCTACTTCAAAGAGGTTTTGATTTACCTGAATATTCTCGAAAAAATGGAAAAGTTCCTGTTGTCGCATCAACCGGAATTGTTGGTTATCATGATTCATTTCAAGTAAAAGGACCAGGAGTAGTAATTGGACGATCAGGAAGCATTGGAGGTGGTCAATATATTGAGGCTGATTTTTGGCCTCTAAATACAACACTTTGGGTAAAAGATAGAAAAGGGAACGATATTCATTATATTTATTATCTCCTAAAAAGCATTGATTTTTCAATATTCAATGCAGGAAGTGGGGTTCCTACCTTAAATAGAAATCATTTAGATAATATAAAAGTCTTTGCCCCCCCCCTCGCCGAACAGCACGCGATCGCGCATATCCTGGGCACACTCGACGATAAGATCGAGCTCCTGCGCCGGATGAATAAGACGCTGGAGGAGATGGCGCGCGCGTTATTTAAAAGCTGGTTCGTGGACTTCGACCCCGTGCGCGCGAAGATGGACGGGCGGTGGACGCGCGGCGGATCGCTACCGGGGATGCCCGCCGGGATGCGAGATTTGTGGCCGTCGCGCCTCGTGGACAGCGAGCTCGGGGAGATACCGGAGGGGTGGAGAGTGGGTGTTGTTAAAGATGTTGCGAAGAGTATTTTTAGCGGTGGAACTCCTGATACAAGAAAAGCTGAATACTGGGATGGAAATATTCCTTGGTTTTCATCAGGGGAAACAAGAGAATTATTAATTACTTCTACTGAAAAATACATTTCTCAAAAAGGAGTTGACGAATCATCAACAAGAAAATCTGTATATGGTGATATTCTAATTGCTTCTGCTGGTCAGGGAAATACAAGAGGGCAAACTTCATTCAATACTATTGAAACTTATATCAATCAGTCAGTAGTCGCAATCCGAACCGATAAAGATAAATCAAATCCTTTATGGTTATTTTTAAATCTCAGTAATCGGTATGAAGAAATGCGTAATATTTCTGATTCTCATAGTAGCCGAGGGAGTTTAACAACCAAACTTTTAGAAACAATGCCTTTAATTCTACCATCGAAGGAATTGGTAGATCAATTTTTCATTCTTGTAAATGGAAATATAAATAAGTGGATAGCTAATTTAATCGGTATAAAAACTCTCATGCAAATCCGCGATACGCTGTTGCCGAAGCTGGTGTCGGGGGAGGTGAGGGTGCCAGAAAAACGGGTAGCGGAGATGCAGAAGGGCAGGGAGGGGGAATGAGATGGCAAGTTTAACTTCATTAGAAAAAAGAATTCTAGAAGATAATTTTAATATGGCAAGTGGATTTGTTCTAGATTTTTCTGATAGATCATTTTCTGAATTTTTTAAAGACACTGCAAATATTGATATTTACTCTGAAAAATATTCTTCAAATGGTACCTCAAAGGCAAAACATTTACGGGCATTTTGGGATAAAGAAAATGATATTTTGGTAGGAAAGGTTTTACTAGGGTTATTGGATATTTGGGATTATTTAAATATCAATAAACAGGAAAAAAAAGAAATATTCTTAAAAATTCAACAAATTGCATTTAGGTTATTAGGACAGAGTATTCCGGAAGATGCTTCGGAAGACAATTTCTTATCTATAGATTTTTCAACGTATAATATAACTTCTCTTGATATAGAAGCGCCTCTTATTCCTATCTTTGAAAGCAGAATTGAAGAAGCGCAAAAATGCTTAAATTCAGGAGCATATTTATCGGTTGTTATTCTTTGCGGAAGTATATTAGAAGCATTATTACTTGGATTAGCATTAAAAAAACCATCAGAATATACTCAATCAACGAGTGCTCCAAAAAACGCTGGAAAAGTACTACCCATACCTGATTGGAAATTATGTAGTTTAATTGATGTTTCCTATGATTTGGGATTTATTGATCTAACCGTCAAAAAATATACTCATTCACTTCGGGAATTTCGGAATTTTATTCATCCTTATGAACAATTATCCTCGCAATTCATACCTGATAAATACACTGCCTCTATTAGTCTCCAAGTATTACGGGCAGCTATTGCAAGTTTAATAAAAAAGCTGTAAAGACATTCATAAATTTGGAGGAAAGACCATGCATGAACTCAATTATATAATCGAAGAATAAGGGGATGGGAGAATGATCGAAGTGTATAAAAATCTATTCATCGGAGATCAAACCGATTATGAAAGCAGGGTCAAGGGAAATCCTGAATGGATGGTAATTCATGCCTGTAAAGAACCCTATCATAAAGAACTACTAGGCTATTCAGGGCGGGGAGCACCTAAAGAACATCCGGAATACTTTTTCGGACGACGCGAAAACCGTTTATTTCTGAATTTGATTGATGCAGAAGACCCCGCTTATATTCCAGAAGTCATCATTGATGAGGCACTCAATTTTATTAGTGAGGCTCAAGCGGCCGGTAAAAAATGTCTGGTGCATTGCAATCAGGGAGAAAGCCGCGCCCCTTCAATAGGATTACTCTACCTTGCTTCAATTGATGCTATTTCAAAAAATAGTTATCAGGAAACAGAAATCGATTTTAGGAAATTGTATCCATCTTATAATCCGAAAATGGGTATGGTTGGATTTATCAATATGAATTGGGATAAGTACACAGGAAAGAGGAAATAATTGGAAACCAGCACACATGTTGCTTTTTCCGACGAGTCTAATTGGAATACCGGCACATATAGAAGTATAGCATTAATGAGTTTAAAGAAAGATTATTTATCTGAGATAACTCAAAAACTGGTTCAGGCATTAAGTGAATCTCAATTGAAAGAGTTTAAATGGAAAGATTTAAGTACGGCTAAGCAACGTTTTCAGGCAGGAAAAATTATTGATATTGTGTTTCCTTACCTCAAAGAAAGAAAAGCAAGGATTGATATTTTGATTTGGGATATTACAGATAGCCGCCATGATATAAGGGGGAGAGATGATACAAAAAACTTAGGCAGAATGTATTTTCACTTACTGAATAATGTATTAAAAATGAGATGGCCAAATTTTGCAATTTGGAGTCTATATCCCGATGAGTTTTCAGAAATGGATTGGGATAAACTACATGAAATCCTTTTGTATAAGAGTGTACTTTCAACTGAACAATACAAGTTATTTGAAACAGAGGCGTTATTGAGTTTTCGTGGAATGTTAGAGAGGGTATTTAAGATCGCCAGAATTGAACCAAGAAAATCTCATTTAGAGCCTTTATTGCAGGTTTCTGACTTATTCGCAGGGCTTGCTTGTTACTCAAAAGAAAACTTCTCAATCTTTACAAAGTGGAAAGAAGAGGAACAAGGTCAAACAGGATTGTTTGAAGAGGAATGTATTAATTACTCCAACACACAAAAAGAACGTTTTCAAGTTTTAGACAAATTGATAGCTCTATGTAATAATTGTTGTTTAGGAGTTAGTTTCAATTCTTCAGGATGTTTGCGAACCCTTGATCCTAAAAACTCGTTAAATTTTTGGTGGTATGAACCGCAATCTGAAAAAGATAAAGCTCCGATAAAAGAAAAGAAAAATACTGAAAGCTTATGGTAAAATAAATAATGACGCCCTAAAAAGGACGCCAGAACTCCTTTTACATCGTGGTAAACGAGCTGGTACAGGATATGCCTTTTTAATAAATGTCGCAACTTTTATTAAAGATATGGGGAAGAATTATAAAAGCGAGAATTATGGAATTTAAAGCGGGAGAAAAGAATGGCTGACAACAGTTTGGCATTTTTTGAGAACTACAAAATCCGGCGTCAGTATGACGAGCAGACGAAAACATGGTATTTCTCTGTCGTCGATATTCTACAAGTTCTGATACAGCAGCCGGATTACCAAGCGGCTCGTAACTATTGGAAAGTATTAAAAAACCGATTGAAGAAAGAAGGAAGCGAGTCGGTTACAAAATGTAACCGACTGAAAATGGAAGCGGCGGATGGAAAGCAATACCTGACCGACGCCGCCGACCCGGAAACGTTACTTCGCTTGATTCAATCCGTACCCAGCCCGAAAGCGGAACCGGTAAAACTCTGGCTGGCGAGGGTAGGATACGAGCGCTTGCAGGATATAGGCGACCCCTCGCGTTCCCTTGACCGTGCCCGCGAATATTGGCGGGAGCAGGGCAGAAGCGAAAAATGGATCCAACAACGGATGATGGGGCAGGAAACCCGAAATAAATTGACGGATTACTGGAAAGATCACGAGATAACCAAAGAAGAAGAATATGCGATCCTGACAAATCTGATTCATAAGGAATGGAGCGGAGTTTCTGTAAAAGAACACAAGGATATAAAAGGCTTGAAAACGCAAAACCTGCGCGATCACATGAGTGAAGCCGAACTGATTTTCACGGCGCTTGCCGAGTTATCGACAAGACAGATTGCGGAAAGTGTAAAGGCGACGGGAATAACGGAAAACGCCGAGGCTGGAATCAAAGGCGGAAAGATAGCGAAGAAAGCGCGGCTGGAACTGGAATCGAAAACAGGAAAAAGCGTTATCACTTCCGAAAATTATCTCCCGCTGGAAAAGAAGCACCGACAGATAAAGCCGAAAGCGGACAATAACGGAGAGAAGAAATGAAAGCGGGACTCACTGAAAACGACCTTGAAATGACGGTCCTCGATTGGTATAAAGCCCTTGGGTACGCCGTCCTTGACGGTGCGGTGATCGCGCCGGGGGAACCGGCGGCGGAACGCGGCGATTATTCGGAAACGATTCTCTCCGCGAGGCTGAAAAACGCGCTTCGGCGAATCAACCCCGGGCTGCCCGAATCCGCGATCGAGGACGCGGCGATGAAACTCTCACGGATCGACAATCCCTCGCTCCTTCAGCAAAACCGCGTCTTTCACGGCTACCTCACCGGCGGCGTCCCGGTGGAATACAAAGCGGATAACCGCATTGTCCATATCGGGGTCAAGATCATCGATTTCAGGAACCCCGCGAATAACTACTGGCTCGCCGTCAATCAGTTTACGGTAGTAGAGAACCGGAACAACCGCCGCGCGGACGTCGTGGTATTCCTGAACGGCCTACCGTTAGCCGTGATCGAACTCAAAAACCCAGCCGATGAGAACGCGACGGTCTGGAGCGCGTTCAATCAGCTTCAGACCTACAAACAGCAGATTCCCTCGCTTTTTACCTGCAACGAAATTCTCGTGATCTCCGACGGGATGGATGCACGGGCGGGTTCGCTGTCGTCGGACAGAGAACGCTTCCAGCCGTGGCGTACGGTCGAGGGGGAAACACTCGCCCCGTCGTCGTCCCTTCAGCTCGAAGTTCTGATAAAAGGGTTGTTCGAAAAGGAGCGTTTCCTGTCGTTTGTCAGGCACTTCGTCGTGTTCGAGGAAGACTCCGCCGGAACCCTGATTAAAAAGCTCGCGGCGTACCATCAGTTCCACGCCGTCAATACCGCCGTCGAAGAGACCGTTCGCGCGAGTACAATAAGTAACGAAATGACGCTCCATAAAACGTCTTTAAAGGGCAAGGATGCGAAACCCGGTGACAGGCGAATAGGGGTGATCTGGCATACCCAGGGTTCGGGAAAGAGCCTTACGATGGCTTTCTACGCCGGGTGCCTGATCCTCAATCCGGCGATGGAAAACCCGACTCTCGTCGTCCTCACCGACCGGAATGATCTGGACGACCAGCTTTTCGGGACATTCTCCCGCTGTCACGAGCTTCTGCGTCAGAAACCGGTGCAGGCCGGGAGTAGGGCACACCTTCTGGACCTTCTCAAGGCCGCGGCGGGCGGGGTGATATTTACCACGATCCAGAAATTTTTCCCGGAAGAGAAGGGTGACTCCTTCCCGGTGCTATCCGAACGGCGGAATATTGTCGTGATCGCGGACGAGGCGCACCGGAGCCAATACGACTTTATCGACGGGTATGCCCGGCATATGCGGGACGCCCTGCCGAATGCGTCCTTTATCGGCTTCACCGGCACTCCGATTGAGCTGACCGATAAGAACACCCGTGCGGTGTTCGGCGACTATATCAGTATCTACGATATCGAACGTGCGGTACAGGACGGCGCGACCGTTCGTATCTTCTATGAAAGCCGCCTGGCGAAGCTGGAACTGAAGGAAGAGGAGAGGCCGCACATTGACACTGATTTCGAGGAGATCACCGAGGGTGAGGAACTCGAACATAAGGAGAAGCTGAAGACCAAATGGGCGGCATTGGAAGCCCTGGTCGGCGCGGAAAATCGTGTCAAACTGATCGCCCGCGATATCGTCAACCATTTCGAGAAACGTCTTGAGACGCTTATTGGAAAGGCTATGATCGTATGTATGAGTCGACGTATCTGTATCGAGCTGTATAATGAAATTGTCGCCTTGAAGCCGGAATGGCATGACAGCGACGATAAAAAAGGTTCGATAAAAATTGTGATGACCGGTTCTGCGTCCGATCCCATCGAGTGGCAGGAGCATATCCGGAATAAACCCCGGCGCGAGGAACTGGCCAAGCAGTTCAAAGACCCTGAAAATCAACTGAAGATCGTTCTCGTGCGGGATATGTGGCTGACCGGCTTCGACGCGCCCTGTCTGCACACCATGTATATTGACAAACCCATGCGGGGGCATGGCCTTATGCAGGCTATCGCACGGGTGAATCGGGTATGGAAAGATAAGCCCGGCGGTCTGATAGTCGATTATCTTGGGCTGGCAGATGCGTTACGCAAAGCGCTCGCGGATTATACGGAGTCCGGCGGACATGGCGATACGGTCATCAATCAGGAGGAAGCGGTCGCCCTAATGATAGAGAAGTTCGAGGTTTGCTCGGGGCTCTTTCATGGGTTCGATTATTCTCAATGGAAAACCGGTACTCCCTCGGAAAAGCTCGGTCTCCTTCCGAAAGCGCAGGAATTTATTCTTGCTCAGGAACGGGGTAAAGAACGATTTCTTCAGACTGTCAGCGAACTCAACATGGCATTTGCTTTATCGGTTCCGCACGAAAAAGCCATCGCAATCAGGGATGATGTCGGCTTTTTTCAGGCTATTCGTTCGGCTTTAGCTAAAACAACCCCCGGTTCTGGTAAAACGGAAGAGGACTATGACCATGCGATAAAACAGCTTGTGTCACAAGCCGTATCGAGCGATAAGGTGATCGATATCTTCGAGGCGGCCGGATTAAAGAAGCCTGATCTGTCAATATTATCTGAAGAGTTTCTATCCGAAGTCAGGGGATTAAAGCATAAGAACCTTGCCGTCGAACTCCTGAAGAAGCTTCTGAATAACGAGATCAAGCAGCATTTTAAAAAGAATATCGTGCAGGCTCGTTCTTTCCTTGAACTTCTTGAGAAATCCATCAAGGCCTACCAAAACCGCGCCATTGAAACTGTTGAAGTTATTGAAGAACTGATCAAACTGGCAAAGGATATTAATAAAGCGGAGCAACGAGGGGAGGAACTCGGTTTAACCGATGATGAGGTTGCCTTCTATGACGCGCTGGAAACGAATGACAGTGCGGTGCAGGTTCTTGGTGATGAAACATTGAAACATATCGCACAGGAGCTTGCGGAGTCGATCCGGAAAAACGCGAGTATCGATTGGAATGTTCGCGCAAACGTGCGTGCAAAGTTGCGGGTTATGGTAAAAAGGATTCTGCGTAAGTATGGATATCCGCCGGATAAGCAGGAAAAGGCAACGGAAACAGTTCTTGAGCAAGCGGAATGTTTAGCAATTGGACTTATTGTTTAACTCTATATTACTATCAATAGATATGGAGGTTTTTATGGTATTCCTCTATGGTAAAATTAAATGGCTGGTATGACCAAAGTCGAGCGTTTGGCGATGAGCGCGTTTATCAAATACCCAAAGCTATATCGGGTTTTTGAGGAATGGGCGATTTGGATGATTATCCGGATATGAATGATTTTGAGCTTTAAAAATTTAACTTAGCATAATTCAGCTTTTGATTCATTTTTTACAATTATTCAAAGGAGTAATTCCATCGCATCTTTTTCTGTTGCCTAAAAATTTATTTTATGGATATAGCATTATTGTTGCACTTTGAACATCATATATGGCATACTTTTAAAGTAGGAGACGTTTATGCTGTAAGAATTACTATTTCTTCCGCATGAAGTATAATAGGAATTTTTTCAAATAAGCGGAACTGATGATTGAATGCCTGAGCATTTTTAAAAATGACGGTAACTTTGCGAGTTCTTCAAACTTTAGAAATGTATTACTTTACATAATTCAGCTTATCGACAGGATTTTTGTAATTCCTTTTGTACTATATATCACATCCTTTACACTTTTCCTATTTTTATCCAGTTTTTTGCTTGGGTGAAAAAGGAGCTGGTATATTTTTAGTATTCTTTATATTTTTTTATTATGAGTCTTTTAATGAATGATACTATTTCTTATTTACTTACTTTCTTATTTTCCCCTACCTTATTTATATATAGGATTAGGCGTTAGATTAAAATATTATGAGTTATTTAATGTCTATTATGAGGGTTCTAATGGTTATTATGAGTAAGTTAATGTGAAATATGAGTTTCCTAATGAATCAATTATGAGAGATCTAATGCCTTAATATGAGAAATATAATGTTTAAATATGAGAGATATAATGCTGTTTTATGAGTTTTATAATGCGAGACCGAATTTTATGAAACGGACATAGATTACTTGGGTATTTATAGAGTATATCAATTATGAGTTTTGTAATGCGTATTATGAGTTTTATAATGCAATGTAATCCTGAATCTTGGATTATTTATAGCCATTATATAGTAATTATTATTAGCTTAGATACTTCAATTATACAGAATTCAGCAGAAATATCGGAAGGAATAAAGAAAAGCGTATATTAACCTTCATAAAAGTAATAAAATCGCCTCAATGTGAGGTTAGTTATAATGCAAACATTTACTATGAGTTTTATAATGCGCTTTTTACCTCATAATAAAGTAATATAAATTCTACCTACTACTATGAGTTAATATTGACAATACTCATAGAATATGATAAAATATTGAAAATAAAAAAGCGGTGCCCTTATGCCGAGAAAAGACCCAAAGAAATACCTCGTCAGACAATCCAATACTCTATCGTTCTCAAGACATAATCTGAACGCATTGGAAAAGCGTATCGTCTATCTTCTTATTTCAAAGATAAAACAGGAAGATAAGAAATTTCAGGACTATGTGTTTACGGTCAAGGAGCTACTTGAAGGTATTGAAATCGGCGCGGATAATCACACCTACTTAAAAGAAACCACTGAAAGCCTGCTTTCCAAGGTTTATCAGATTCCCACCGAAGACGGCGGACTATTACAGGTCTCCCCTATCAGCAGCGCCGAGTATGATAAGAATAATACCACAGTGACATTTAGTTTCGATCCGAAAGTGAAACCGCACTATCTGGAACTGAAGCAGAATTATACTCAGTTCCAACTGAATATCGTAATTGGATTAAAAAGTGTTTATTCCCAGAAGCTCTATGAGATGGCCAAGAGTATTGCGAATAAAGGTGATCCTACGGTTAGGTACAGCATAGCCGAATGGCGTTATCTGCTATTTATCGAACCGGAGGAGTACAAATTCTACGCGGATATGCGGCGTTATGTATTCCAGATCGCCCAGAGGGAGCTCGACGAGAAAACTGATATTCATATCGAATTTAAGGAAGAAAAGGCCGGTAAGCGCGTGAACTGGCTCTGGATGGAAGTCCACAAGATCGAGAACGAGGAACAGCGTCAGGCGTGGATCCGCCAGACGAAATTCAACCAACTCCCCAAAAAGGTGCGGGAAAGCCTTCTACAGAGCTCTGGAGCAACAGAAAAGAGCACTCTCGACGACGTTGCCGCGAATGTTGCCGCCCGTCAAAAGGCGATCGCCGAAGCCGAGGAGATGGGCTTGTTCGATAAGAAGACCGATACCCCTACCCCGGATGACGAATCGAATGAGGAATAAAACAATAGCTTTCCTAAGAAGGCTATAAAGATTTACATAGAATTACAATACTTGACAGTAAACTATCGAAAATTTAAAATATATTGTTTTTGTATAAAAAATAGTTTATCAGAGGCATAATACAATGGAAAAAAAGACACTATTATTGATAAATGTTCTCGATATTGCTCCAAATCCTCATAACCCCAGATTAGTATTTAATCAAGATGATTTGAATGATTTAAAGCAATCAATTAGTAAGGTAGGAATATTAGTTCCTATTACAGTTTATGAAAATACTAAAAATTATCCAAAAGAAAAGTATGTTCTTTTAGATGGAGAAAGAAGATGGAGATGTGCAAAAGAACTAGGAATGAATTCAATCCCTGCTAATATAATTGATGAACCAGAAGATGTAACTCAAAACATTTTATTTATGTTTAATATACATCATTTTAGAACAGAATGGGAGTTGTTTCCTACAGCTTTAAAACTTGAAATATTAATTAATCAATTAGCAACTGAAAGTGAAAAGATACTTTCCGAATTTACTGGCGTAAATAAATCCACAATAAAAAAATGTAAGATGCTATTGTGGTATCCAAAAAAATATAGAAATATACTTATGGAAAAGACGCCCGTAGTATCAACTTATTTTTTTATTGAATTGTACCCCATTGTTTATCGGTTAAGTTTTGAAGATGAATTTTTGTATGGAGAAAAACTTGAATCACTAATAGATAGTTTTATTAATATTTTTGTAAAAAAAGACATAATAATTGATGTAAAAGAATTCAGAGAGATCAGAAAAGCTCTTGCATATTATGATAATATAAATGATATTAAGACTTTTAATAATAAACTTAATGAATTTATTCGAAATCCAATTAATGGAGTACAAATATTTATTTTACCTGAAATTGAAAATGATATTAACAGAAAAAACATATTAAAATATTTAGCCTATTTGAATGAAAATATGAAAAAAGTTAATCCTGAAATTATAAGTGATTATTATTTTAAAGATCAATTAGAAATTTTATTGGATAATCTAAAAACATTATATGATAAAATAGATTGAGGTACTATTGAAGCAATTGTTAATTATCCTTCTTTATCTATTTAAACTTCGTAATTTTGAGGATCAGTTTATGAAGTTTAAATATTATACAAAATATAGATTACTTAAATGGTCAATAAGGAATAATTTATCTATTTGTTTAACTTTAAAAATTTTTAATAATATTAATTTTTATGATAATATTAGAATAAATACCATTCTAACTAATTATATTAATTGTCATAAAGATGTGTTTATTAATAATGATACATATATAACAAGTTTTGGAGAAACAGCAAAAAGTGGTTTTTATATACTAAGTGAAATACGAAATAAATTCTCTAGAAATTCCTTAAACTTTATAGAATCGTGGCAAATACCAACCCTTCCCAAAAACAGCATAATAATTCTTGTAGATGATATTATTGGTACAGGAAAGCAATCAGAAAAGTATATTAAAGAAAAATTATTTCAAATAATGAATTCTAGTCATAGACTAGTTCTATTTACATTATTAGGTACAGAAGATGGTATAGAATATGTGAAAAATAACACAGGTATTGAAATATGGACTTGTGAAGTATTAACAGAAAAAGATAACCATTATTCTGAGAAATGTAATATATTTTCAAATAAAGAAAGAGAAACATTAATTGCTGTAAATAATAAACTTTATAGTAACCAAAGTGATTATGATAAAGGTTTATTAGTATGTTTTTCTTATTCTGTCCCTAATAATTCAATGCCAATAATTTGGAAAGATGGTTTTGAATACTCCAGTAATGGAGTTTCAGAGAAATGGTTTGCTTTATTTCCACGTAAACTCTATACATGAGCCTTAATATATATAGTATTGTGTAAAGATATTGTTATCACTTGACACTCTAGAGAAATCTATTTCCCAAACCCAAATCCCCTACCCCGATCCATCTCCAATCCGTGATCGTCGTCGTATCCCTTACCCTTTCCACCATATTGTTTCTCAATCGTGTCCGCAAAATCTTTATTCCGGAATATTTCATAGTCCTTTGCGATCTCCTTCCGTTCCTCGATCTGCACCTGATTGCGGAGTTCTACCAGGTTGTCGGTAAAAATCTCGAGCTTCTTCCGCCCGCGCGTGACCGCGACATACGCTGAGTTGAACGACTGCCCACCCGTTTCCAAGCCGGTCTCCATGTTAGCGATCACCCGTTCGGCGGTCATGCCCTGGGACTTGTAGTTAGTCGTCGCGTAACCGTGGTCGATATTCTTGTATTGGTTGAGGCTGAACTCGATCTTCTCGCCGTTTTCCTTACGGATCGAAAGTTCCCTACCCGATACGCCGGTCACCGTGCCGTACTCGCCGTTCTTCACACCCAGCTCACGGTTGTTCTTCAGGAACTGGATACGGTCGCCCTTCGAGAACTCGCGCGGCGCGGTCTGATAAACATTGATCTGCTCGGCCACATCCATCGGGCGGAATCTTTTTTCGATACCCATCGGCGTGCGGATGACTACATGGGTTTCGGTCACATCCATCACGATACCGGTCTCGCCCGTCTTGAAGCCGTTACCGGCTCGGTAGAAATCGACCGCCTGGGTATGCCTGTAATTCTTGATATTCGATCGTTCGGCAAGGGTGAGGTTGATATTCTCCTTGATCTGCGTCGCGACCGCCTGCCCGTCGATATCGAGCTTCCCCGCCTTCTTCAGTTCCTCGCGGATCATCCCGTTGATCTCGGTCTTGACCGCGTTCGTGTTCGTCAGGATCACCGTCTTGTCGGGCTTCTGCATAAACGCATTGACTATCGCCCCTACCCGTTCCTTATGATCTTCGATCTCCCGGATCATTCCGTTCTTTTCGAGCTTCTCGAAGCCGGTCTTCACCTTCTTCGCGGAAAAGTCCTCGACAATTACCCGGTACTTCTCGTCGGTCTGCCGCAGGATTTTCGTCATCGAGACGACCGGCAGGGTCTTCTGGAGCTCGGTAAACACGCGTCCGGCCATGATCGACTGGTGCTGTTTCACGTCGCCGATAAACACGACCCTCGCGTCCGGGTTCTTCTCGATATCCTTAATAATCTCGCTTCCCTGAATCGTCCCGATCATCGAGGCCTCGTCCACAATATAAAGTGCTTTTCCCTTCTGCATCTCCGCGCGGCGGTCGGCGTTCCGGGGGTCGAGATAGGAATGGACGGTCATCGACGGGATCCCCGCCTTTTTCTCCATCACATCGACCGCCTTGCCCTGATAGGCCAGCCCGTGCACCTTGTACCCCGCGCGCTTGGTGTACTCCGCGACCATCTGGAGCATCGTGGTCTTGCCGGAACCGGCATCGCCCTGCACGACAATCACCCCGTCACGGCTCTTCATGATATGCTCGAACGCCTTCCTCTGGTCGTCGTTCAATGTGAGGTTGGTAAACTCATGGCTGTAAAAATCCTTAACGAGCTTCCCGCGCTTCTCCATGAGGGACAGAACAGTCCGGTCGATATACTTCTCGCTTTCGACAAGGGTCTTGGTGGAATATACCTGATCTGCGGACGACCGGTCGAACTGGTGATACCCCAGCCCGACAATCTCCTTTGACTGCTCAAACGCCTCGTTGAGGGCGTCGATACTGTGCCCCTGCGTGAGTTTCAACGCCTCGACCATGACATGATGGCGGGTAAAAACAGTATGGTTTTCCGTGAGGGACTTGATCACGCGATCGACGATCTTATCAGCGGCGGGCGACTTCTCGATCTTGATCTTGCACTCAACCGCGCGACGCATTGCCTCGATGTCGAAGCCTATCGCCCTATTCTGCTCCGCCCAATGCTCCTTCAACCGTTCCATACTGTAATCGATTTTGGCGTCGCGGCTCCCCATGACAGCGGTCTTTTGTAAACTTTTTCTTGAAGCGCTGGGGTATTGTTCCTGAAGTTCTTTTATCTTTGCTTCAATATCTTCCTTTCGCTTCGAGTAGTTGTCGATCACATTCTGAGGGACGCCCCTGATCTCCGCGTACCTGTCGTCTTTCAACCCGACATTGAAACCGGCTTTCCGGAGATTGCGGTAGAGCTCGTTCTCATACGCGGCGATTAGCATGAGTTGGTTCGCCGACTTGAAAAAGAGTTCGTTCGAGATGGCGCGGTATCCGGTGTCGCCGGGGGCTTTCGTAATATTGAATACGACAAGATGGGTATGGAGCTGGGGGTCGAGAGCGCGGGTGGTGTGATGATTGACATGCGCCGCGACCATGGCTCCGCAGTGAACGTTCCGGGTGACGCCGTGCACGGTCACGCGGGCGGCGATCAGGTGTTTTTCGATATATTTCGCGACGGCCATCACCGACTTATTGTGGGCGGCTTCGACCGCCTTTTTCTGCTCTGGGGTGCCGAACGCCCAAACGAGGCTGACCGACTTGTCCGGGCTGAACGTGACGTCTGGTCCCGTCCGGTGCTTGCCGTTCACGCCCTCGCCGACGAGCTTCTCCCCCGACGGCGACTCCCCCTTCGCGAGACGGTTGTACGCTTCCGGCGAGAACTCCCCGAGGCGCAGTCCCTTCTTCAGCCCGCCGATAAATCCGAGCGCCTTGTCTTCCGACCCCTTGATGTGGTAGTTATCCGCTTCCAGTCCCTTCGCCGTAGTGTATGTACCTTTGCTGATGGAGACCATTTATACCCTACCCTTTCTATACTGTCAGGTGATTACCGTATCTGTACATGATTGCACATTCTAAAAATCTTCCCTTTCCTCTTCGATAAGTGCCCTTTGCCTATTTGATTGAAAAGATTCAATCATATTTTTAATCCAATTAAGGACATTTGGATTATTCTCTAAACTTTTATAAGTATTTAATTCATCGATTTTATCTTGATAATGTTGTGACGCATTTCCTACCCAACTTCCAGAAGAACAATTTGCAGCTACTGAACTCATAATTTCATCGCTATTACCAAATTCAACAATAAAATCTCTTAATAAAGTTGGTTTTTCGTTTTTATATAAAATCTTAGGTAAAAAATATGCAATTAATTCCGCACGTTTTATTCTTTCTTTCCCTTGTTCATTTATCCAATTGAATACATTTTGTTTTCCGAAAAGTATGAAAGGTTCCTCATTATCCCTTTCTCTATCAAAAAAACCTCCTGAAAAAATATCAATTAGATGAAGTAAATATGGTTTGAAGGGATAGGCATAACTTATAAATATCTTCCACGCACAATCAGGATCTTTAGTTATCATTATATTTGCTAATTCAACTGCAAAATAATTACTTCTATTAATAAAACCTTGATCAGAGATTATGTTTTCAACAAAGATACTCATTAAATTTTCAATTACTGATCCTTCAATAGAAAGGTATTGTTTTGATAATTCAAGCCATCCATATTCAAGATTATGATTGTAATTTTTTGGTGTTGATGGTAAATATACATTATGAGTCAATATCTTAGTAATTAGATCAAGATGATGTTTTGTAAAAGCGACATCTTTTTTAATAAGATTTTTAGCAATATTTAAACCATGAACTAATTCATTATAGTTTCCCCGATCTAAAAATAATTCTAGAAGTTTTATCACTAAATTATTATCAATATCTTTAATGTTAAATTCGTTGATTACTGAATATGAATCAAAAATTAATTTTCCGGTCTTTATAAAATCCAACAAGATATTTAATGATAGATTATTGATACCAGAATATTCTAAAAATGTTAACAAATGTACTGATAGAATATCATCTTCAGCAATTTTATGAATAATATCATTCCATTTGTTTTCATTATTTCTATGCAAACTATTTAGGTAACCAGAGAAAAATACAACTGATCTTCGTCCTTCTTTCTTCTGTTCTTCATATAATTCAGATAAAAACCGATAATCAGTATCTTTATTCCCTATTTTAATTCCTAAATAATACTCTCTACCATTACATTCGGTCATTAAATGATTATATTCTTGCTTTAATAAACCGGGATTTTTCATAATTTCAACTGCAAGCTGATCAATTATTTCATCAATTTTATTTCCCTCATAATTTCCATCAGAATACGCGTCTTCATATATCATGAAATATACATAGCGCTCAATCCTCGAATGAAAATCATCTCCGGAAATATTGCTGATCGTTGCTTCAAGAAATTTTATTATATCCTTTTTATATTCATCTTTATGGATGAAAAGCCTCATAATGAATTCAATAAGTTCCTTTTTTTCCATTAGATTATGTTCTGTTATTAGGTTAAACGAGGCGAATATTAGTTCATTAAAATCACCACGAGAAATACTTCCATGAATAGATGAAACTAAAACATCAAGATATTCTTTAATTAACTCAGATGATACACTATTATAATTTTCAATAAGAAATTTCCAAGATTCATAGATAGGATTAAACCACTCTTCGAATTTTAAAGGATGCCACCATTTTGGAATTTTATAATTACCCTCATTTCTATGTACGACCATTCTCGAAATAGGCAAGAAATTAATAGCAAATTTAAATCCTTGAATGGCAAGTGCCTGTTGAGAAATTTCCTTGGAATTAAAGGTATCATAAAGATAAGGTAATCGTTCATTAGGTGGTAATTCACTCCCGCCTACTGATCCCCATGCAGTAGAAAACAATCCTTTAAAAACTCCTGTTGCATTATTATCATATCCTTCGTTTTCTGCCAATGCTAATAATTTTAATAGTTCTGCTGACCTATAAAAATAATCTTTAAAAGCAGATATCCATTCTAGTGAAAATACTATATATCTTCTTCCAATACTAAATTTTTGAAGTTCTTCTATTGATAATCCACCTAGATTTCTTTCTAAACAAGCGAGAGAGGCTTCTGGGTTGATTTTACTTAAAGTGAAAAAAAAATCCGCTCCTAATGGAGTGTCAAGTATAGATAGATCATCAAGAATACCATTCTTATCAAAAAAAACTTTTATTAATTCTTTAATCTCTGTGGATGCTCCAATATATTTGAAATTATCTATAAACTTTTTTGCGCTATCAATCCCTAAGTTTGCAATAATATCTTCAAGAAATCGTTGAAAGGCAACAGCATTGTTTTTCAGAGTTTCATTTTTTTGCCACCATTCTTGAATAAAATAGATTTGCAAAGCATAAGGTGTTACTTGAAGATAATATTGCCCTGTTAGAATTCCCCTTCTTTTCTGTTCAGATAGGACAGATTCAAATACAATATTATTCCCCATTTGTTCTCGTATAAAATTATATTCTTTTTTATCCTTTTCGATAATTCCGACTTTTCCAAATACTGCAATCCATGATAATAACGCTTTTACAATAATTCGATCATAATCTGATACAATTAATTTATCCACATATCCATCCGGTGATATATCAGCAATTTCAATAAATGTCGCTCCAGGATTTCTGATGAAATTCTCTGCAATAAGTTTAGCTATTATTGGATATCCTTGTGATAGTCGAATAACGGAATTTAAAACCATTTCATTGTCAATCTGATACTCCATTTTTATAAATTCAAGCATGCTTTGATCATCTAATCCTTCAAGATTAAAACTTACTGTATTTGAACTTGAACTAGTTGTATTCGTACTCAATGTGATTAATACTATTCTATTACTACACTTATATAGACGATTACGAAGATAGTTATGTTCCTCAATTGAGCATTCATCTACTACCAGAATGCATGAGATATTTTCATTATCTACAATATGATTGATAAAATTAGCATAGGAGGCAGTATTACCTATATCAATATACATAACTAAATTCTTTAAATCATCCCTGTTTAATATCTCATATATTAATCTGGTTTTTCCTTTCCCAGATAAACCTGTAATTCTGAATATTTTCCCAACTATATTATTTGAAATAGATTTTATTATTTCTTCTTTAATGATCCTACGATGACCATCGAATGTAAAGGTGTGAGGATTTGAAATATTGTAATTTTTCCCCCAACCTTCATAGTGTTGAAGGTATTGTAGAGATGGGTTGAGTTTTTTTACCAATGCAGGGAAAAGATTTATAAAACCAACAAGGTTATCTATTGAATATAAACGAATTCTTTCTTCAGTAAAACCTTGTGGATATAAGTCCTCTCTAAGAGCATCTAACCTTTTTGATCTTTCACTTGCAGTAAGTTGGTCAAATAATACTAATATGTAGTATCCATTATTATCTATAAGTTTTCTAATTTCTGATTTATATTCATTACTTAATTTTTCTTTTCTATGTAATTCTTTTTTACTATCAAGAGCGCTAAATCTACCTGTTTTAATTTGATATCCAACATATCCTTTTGGAATTATTTCAAAATTTCTATGCCCAGATGAAATAACTACTGCATCTAAACCCCCATCTCTTGCAGTAGTATTTAAAGAAGTGTTGATAAGATTTCGCCCAATGCCAGAACGACTTCCTTCTGCCCATAAAAGCTCTCTAAACAAATCGACAGCTTGGGTGGAGTCAAGCATTTCAAGGAATTTATCCTGTATTCCAAAAGGTCCCATGTGGTTTCCAATTAACAATATATGAAATAAATCTTATCACTCAAATAATTATGAGTCAAGTTTTTATAAAAGCTTAAAAAATTCACCTCACTTCCCGCTCTCGGCGAACAGGAAATCGATGAATAGCTTGCGGAGCATGGTCGAGTTGGTCTCCTTCGATTTGAAAATCTCCGGCTGGGACATCCTGAAAAGTGTCGGACGAGGCCGACACTTTTCACTTTGACGGATACTCGTCCGCTGACGTATCGCTTCCCTCGGCTACGCTCGGGACAATCTGCGCTACGATGGGGCGCGGGCTTAAATAGGAAGAAAAATAAAGCCATTCCGTTATATGAAGGCCGGCTTTTCTCTCAAATGCAAATCGGATTTTGTCGGACGCGTCCGACACTTTTTTAATTTTGCTGAAAATTGTGTTTTCGTCTATAATATAGGCGTTCTATTCAACGTCCAATACTTATTGGGAGTTATCTATGTCCAGAATGAAAACGATAGCTTTTGCTACCGTGAAGGGAGGTGTCGGGAAGTCCTCAATCGCTATTCAGACGGCGAAGAACCTTTCCGAAGAATCCCGCGTACTGATGATCGACCTCGATCCGCAGAGTGCGGCGACGTCGCACCTTGCGCCGGAGAAGATTCCCGGCACGATCCGGCAGGTTCTCAAAGAGGAAATGAACATCCGGGACGTTATTATCCCGGTATGCCCGAACTTCGATTTTATACCCTCGGAGATCGAACTTTCCCTTTCGGAAGCTGAATTATCGAACAGCCCTAACCCCGCTTTTTTACTTTATGAATTTTTGCATGATTCAGGATTAGGGGAAGAATACGATTATTGTGTGATTGATTCCCCCGGCGCGGTCGGAATCCTGATGAATACCGCGATCATCACATCGGACGTTACCGTTATCCCGACACAGCTTGAAACGTGGTCAGTCCGCGCTATTAAAGCGACAAAGCAGGTTATAGCAACTTGCCGCAGATCCAAAAAACTCATCGGTCAGGGGATAAAGGAAATAATCGTCGCTAATATGTGGGAGAACAGGAGCGTAAAAAACTTTTATAGAGATGAACTTAAAAAGGACTTCTCGGATATATTTTATCCTAAACCGCTTCCTTATAGAGCCGATATCAGCGTAACCTTCTCAGAAGCCGGAGGGTTCATTAACACGAATTCCCAGTATTACCCCGATTTCAAAGATTTTTCAGATTACTTGAAGGGGGTTATTAATGGCTAAGAAATTTAACCCCAACAAAGCAAATCTCACACAGCCGAAGCGGGAAGGCGCACAGGCGGTTTTAGATAATGTCCCGGATACCGGGCGGGTACTTTCCCCGAAGTATTACAACCTTGAAACGGGCGATATTCTCCCATTGGAGCGTATTGAGAAGCGTATTGATGATGAATACAATAAGATAGACAAGTCGACCGCTCAAATCGCCCTGGACGTGTTTTTCGTTCACGAGAATTTCAAGACAAAGTATGACCGGATAGAATCATGGTCGGCATGGGTGAAAGAGCACGTCCGTTTTGAGAGGACTCACGTTTACGACCTTATGAAGATCGTCGGCGCGATCAAGGATGTTATCAATAACAAGCGGGAAAAAGAGGGAATTGCGGTTGTAGAAAACTACGACGAGTTACTTCTATTAATCCAAAAACCGTTCGAGGACAACCCGGTCAAGACGCTGAAATATGCGGCGCAGATTGAGGATGAAGATAAAAAGGCGGAAGTATTTGAGGCGATCCTTGAAGGGAGGGAGATTTCTCAAAAAAGTATTCTCTCCATAAACAAGGAGAACGCGACCGAGCCGGAAGCTGAAATATCGCTCGAACCGGAGACAGCGCGAGGACTGGAAACGACCGTAGTCCCGGATAAGCAGAAAAAAGAACGCCCGATAATTCAAATCGAACCGGAAAGTGAAGAAGAGGATATTTCGGAAGCCTCGGCAGTAAAAGACCGGGTTATTTTTACGGACAGCAAAGAGGGGTATGATGTATATTATCTTGCAAACGGTGAACTATGGTCATCGGACAAAAGTAATCTTGAAACCAGGATAGGGGTATTCGAGGATAGCGTGAAAACCGAAGTAATCAGAGACATAGCCCGTACGATCCTGAATAATTTGGTAACAAATAAGGGTACAATCTGGAAATAGTTTTCACTATAAAGTGTGTTATTATCTTATCCTTCATCCTTCTTGCGTTTTCCCTGCCCTGTGCTAAAATAATTGTATCATCATACCGTTTTTTAGGAGGCCTCCCGTGAAAAAAGAAATCATTTTTTTAATCGCTGTCTTACTCATCATTTCCGCGCCGTTTACATATGCCAAACCCGGCGGCGTTCTCTGGACAATAAAGACTGGAAATGGGGTCTATTCCAGCCCGTGTGTATGGGACGGCAAAATCTATTTCGGGAGCGACGATAAGAAGCTATACTGCGCGGACGCTGTTACTGGGAAAACGCTCTGGACGATTGAGACGGTGGATAAAGTAAATTCTAGCCCGTGCGTATGGGACGGCAAAGTATATTTCGGGGGCTATCGCTATGGAAAAGATAATACGTTGTACTGCGCGGACGCGTTGACCGGGAAAATGCTCTGGACAATTAAGACGGGGGGTCAGGTTGATTCTAGCCCGTGCGTATGGGATGGCAAAGTATATTTCGGGAGTGGGGATTATAATCTGTACTGCGCGGACGCCGAAACCGGGAAAACGCTCTGGAAAATCTATACGGGGGATCGGGTCGATTCCAGCCCGTGCGTATGGGATGGCAAAGTATATTTCGGGAGTAGGGATTATAATCTATACTGCGCGGACGCGTTGACCGGGAAAATGCTCTGGACAATTAAGACGTGGGGTCAGGTTGATTCCAGCCCGTGCGTAT
>JABLXV010000049.1 GCA_013177895.1 Brevinematales bacterium
ATAATATTACCTCGTTCCCGGCTGAATACATGCGCGGAAAGTACATCCAGTTCAAGATACTGGTTCACCCCTATGAGGATAACCAGAGCCCGATATCGCTCGATTCCATCAGGCTGAGTTACTTGATGGACGCCTCGCCCCAGCCGCCTATGCTGATGTCAGTCGTACCCGGAAGCGGCACGATTAAGCTGACATGGATGCCGACTACCGAAGACGATGTGATCGGGTATGAAGTTTATTACGGGACGCATGAAGGGAACTATATCTGCGGCGATTCCCTATCGGGTAAATCGCCGATATTTATCCCGTTCAAGCAGAGCGGAAAGCTCAAGACTATCGAATATGTCCTGCAGGGGATGCGTAACGAGGTGCCGTACTTTATCGCGATCAAGGCGGTGGACGCCAACGGGAACCGCAGCGTGTTCTCCAAGGAAGCCTACGCCCGCCCGTCGACCGTCTATAACGGCGCGGGGTTTAGCATAGGCCAATAATAACGGTTTTGATGGATTGCATCGAGAGTTCTCAATGACAGAAGTAATTTTACATCGCTACGAAAATAGATTTATTTGCGAAACGTATCGAATGGACATCCCTAGAGCTTGATCTCCGTCCCGATACCGGCCTCGGTAAACAGTTCGAGCAGCAACGCGTGTTCGACACGTCCGTCGATATAATGAACCTTCTCCGCGCCGTTCTTCAGGCAGTACAACGCGGCGTCGATCTTGGGTATCATGCCCTTCCCGATCTTTCCCGCTTTCTTGAGCTCTATAATCTGAGCCTCGTCCACGCTCTCGAGGAAACTCTTCTCGTCGCCGTACTCGGAGTATAATCCCCTGACGTCGGTCATATAGATGACCCGCCGCGCCTTCATAGCCGCCGCGATATGCGACGCAGCGGTATCGGCGTTCACATTGTACGTTTTCCCGTCCGATACTCCGAACCCCACAGGCGAGATGACCGGGATAAACCCGTCGCGCGTGAGCGACAGCAGGAGTTCGGGATTGACCCTGGATATATCGCCGACCTGCCCGAGGTCGACCGACGGTTGTTCGCCCGCCTTCTTGACCGCCTCGATCAGCATCGCGTCCTTCCCGGAGATACCCACCGCTTTACCGCCGTTCTTATTGATGAGCGACACGATCTTCTTATTGATGAGGCCGCTCAGCACCATCTCGGTAATCTCCATCGTCTCGTCGTCCGTCACCCGGTGCCCGTCGATAAATACCGCTTCCTTGCCGAGCTTCTTCATCATATCGGTGATATGCGGCCCGCCGCCGTGCACGACCACGAGATTTATTCCTACTAATTTCATCAGTATAAAATCGAGGATGACCTTTTCCTTCAGCGTCTCGTCGTCCATCGCGCTCCCGCCGTATTTGACCACAATCGTACTGCCGTAGAACTGCCGGATATACGGCATGGCCTCGGTGAGGACGCGGGCTTTATCGATACCGTTCTGCATCGTCGTCTCCTATTTCACAAACTGTATCTTGAAATATTCCTTCTGGTACTCGACAGGATTGTCTTCATAGAGCGGGCTGGCGTACAGGAAGATCGCAAATAGAGTATCGCCCACGAATTTCCCGATCGGTATCACCTCGTCGGCGGAAGCGAAAATATTTTCCACCCAACGCTTGCAGATTATGCCATCCCCGGTCTCCTCCGTCTCGTTAAAACGGTTATCGTCGGCGGTTTCATAATAAAGGTACTGCGCGTTCTTCCCCGTCAGCATAATATCCTTGTTGGGGTTTTTATCATACTCCGCCACTCCCATAAACTGAGCGACCGGCTGGATGATATTCCAGATAGGTTTTTTTCTGAAAAACCCGTCGTATATAAACGGATCGAGATTGAAGTTCGCCAGCACCGCTTTTGTCCCGGTAAACGCGATGCATATTTTGAACGGCTTCTTCTGCAGCTTGATTAAATGGTTCTTCACCGGGACAATCTGGCCGAACTGCTCGAACCAGACTGTAAAATATTTTCCCTCCGGCTGTATCGCTGTTACAGGATCGTTCTGATCCTTCGCGAGGGAAACACCGTAAAATAAAAACAGGATGAACGGTACTATCATAATCTTTTTCATATTGCCTCCTCACGCTGAGCGTGCTCTATCCCGATATCAGCCAATAACCCTCCTCTATCCGGCAGCCCGTGTTCAGGCGTATTGACGAAGTAGCAGTTCTTTCCACTTTCTGTCACTGCGAGCCTGCTTGCTACCGAAGGTAACAGGGAGCTTTGCGTCGAAGCAGTCTATCTGAGAATAAACAGTATAGATAGATTGCATCGGCTATGGTTCGGCATCCCGTTGAACGCGGGACAAGCACTCACCATGACGTCTCGCAATGACAAAAAACACTTTATCAGATAAACCGTATTGGAGATGAGAGCTTACCCATCATCCCCACGCAAAACGTACTATATGATAAATCTCGCCTGACGTACCGCGTTGCACCCGATCGACACCGCGACCGGTAACGTCGCTATATGGCAGGGATTCGTCCTGACCTGCACGTCCATTACCGTCTCGGCAAAACGCATCCCCTGGAATCCCTTCCCCTTCCGGTTGACTTCCGCCTTAATCATTCCCGCGATCTCCCGTTCTTCGGGCGACATCCCCTCCTCGCCGATCGTCCGCAGCAGAACCCGTTTCGACCAATGCACCGCCTTCTCGAACGTCCCGCCGATACCGACGCCGACCAGATACGGGGGGCATCCCTTAGACCCGGCGGCCAGTACCTGCTCGATCGCCCATCCCGCGATATCGTCCTTTCCCAAAGTCGGGAGAAGCGCCGCCGTGCGGGTCAGGTTCTCCGAACCGCCGCCCTTGATCATGATATGCCCGTCCAATCCCTCCGCGCCGCCGGTCTCGGTATGCACGAACACGGGGGTGTTCGTCTCCGTGTTCCGCCGTGTGATCGGGTCGGCAATCGACGCGCGGAGAAACATCGACGAATAAACCTCGGCGGTCATCCTGTCGGCGGACTCCTGCAGATCGCAGTCGATCAGCGTATCCGCGCCGATGCGCAGGTAAAGCTGGACATATCCGGTATCCTGGCAAACGCCGCGTTTTTCCGCGCACGCTGTTATACTGTTATCGATAAAAATATTGACCGTTTCCTTTTGTATATCCTGAGCCGCTTCGTCGCGGAGACGCTTGAAGTAAGCGAGCACGTCCGGGCGAAGGTTGAAGCTCGCATGCACGAGCGCGTCCCGGAACGCGTTCTCGAATTCCCCGCGCGTTATCCGTTTCATGCCTTTTTCGGCTCCAAGGATGCCGACGTAGATACAGGCGCGGTTTCCGTTTTAGTCCCGGTTTTCGCCGCCGTCGACGTATCCGTCTTTGTCTCGGTCGTTACCGCAGGCGGGGTCTCAGCCTTCGACTCAGCCTTTGATTCAGCTTTCGCCTCGCTTTTCGCGCCGGAACTTTTATAATCGTTCACATAATACCCGCTTCCCTTGAATACGATCCCCGCGCCCGCGGATATTTTCCGCTTCATCGGACTGCCGCACTCCGGGCATTTCACCTCGGGGTCCTGCGACATTTTGTGAAATATTTCGGTTACCGTACCGCATGCCGTGCACTGGTAATCATAATTCGGCATCGGAACCTCCTTTACTAAAGTTTGAGACTTTTTATTCTTTCGACCGCTTCGACCACATCTTCCTTTTTCCCGAACGAGGTCAGGCGGAAATACCCCTCGCCGCATTTCCCGAAGCCGGAGCCGGGAGTCCCGACCACCTGTATCTCGAATAATAATCTATCGAAGAATTCCCACGAGGTCAAATTCCCGGGCGTCTTGAGCCAGATATACGGTGAGTTCGTCCCGCCGGAAAAGGAGATTCCGAGCGCCTTGAGGCCGTCCCCGATAATCCGGGCGTTCTCGAGATAGTAATCGATAATCGTATCGCATTCCGCGCGCCCCTTCGCCGTAAAGACCTCATACGCGCCCTTCTGGATAGCATACGCCACCCCGTTAAACTTCGTGTTCTGACGACGATTCCAGAGAGCGTTGAGCGATACCGGTTTCCCGTCCGCGTCGTATGCCGCCGCTTCTTTAGGGATAATCGTGTATCCGCAGCGCGTCCCGGTGAACCCGGCGGTCTTGGAGAGGCTGCGGAATTCCGCCGCGACCTGTTTCGCGCCGTCTATCTCGAATATGCTATGGGGGATTTCCGGGTCGCGGATAAACGCCTCGTAGGCCGCGTCGTAAAGGATGACCGCCTTATTTTTTACCGCGTACTCGACCCATCTTTTGAGCTGCTCCTTCGTCGCGACCTGCCCGGTCGGGTTATTCGGAAAGCAGAGATAGATCAGGTCGACCGGTTCCTTGGGGATATCCGGGGTAAAACCGTTCTCCGCGCGCGTATCCATATAGATGAATTTCTCATAGCGTCCGTCGACAAACTTCCCGCTCCGTCCCGCCATCACATTGGAATCCACATAGACCGGGTAGACCGGGTCGGGAATAGCTATTTTTATATCGCCGGCGAAGAGCTCCTGAAAGTTCGCGGTATCCTCTTTAGCGCCGGAAGTGATAAATATTTCGTCGAGCGCGATATCCACCCCGCGCGAAACAAAGTCCATCTGGCGGATCGCCTCACGGAGGAACTCGTAACCCTCGTCGGAACGGTATCCCTGGAAGGTCTCGACACGTCCCATATCCGCGACACCTTTCGCCAGACCGTCCACCACCGACTTGGCGAGCGGCTGAGTGACATCGCCGATACCGAGGCGAATCACCTTCTGGTCGGGATGTCGCAACTGATAATCTTTAGTCCGTTTCGCGATCTCCGAAAAGAGATAGCTCCCCTGTAAACGCTGAAAATTCTCATTTATCCGAATCATCCGGGTCCTCCGTAAAAATGTTTCACGTGAAACATGGGTATTTTTATGGTCACTTCTAATAACCGCCTTTTCAAGGCGCAAGGAAGCGACCATTGGGCGTGTTATAAAGAATTATAAATATTATTGCTATAAATGTAAATAGTTTTTGCGTCAGTCCCCGTCAGGGGGGAACCGCCCTTATCTTACTTTCCGCGAACAATCGCGCGGAACAATGTTTCCAGTTCGTCAGTATTATGATAGTAGATCATTATTTTCCCTTTCTTTTTACTGCCGACCAGTTCGACCTTCGCGCCGAGCGCGCTGATAAAACGCTCCTGAAGCTCGTCGATACCCGTGTCGCGTGCCTTCGATGTTTCACGTGAAACATCAGGCTTCTTCTTGGGCTGGCCTCCGCGCGCGATCTCCTCCGCCTCGCGTACCGAAAGCCCCCGCTCGATAATCGTTTTCGCGAGATTCAGCTGGCCGTCGATATCCTCAACCGACAGGATGGCGCGGGCATGCCCCTCGGTCAATTCCCCGTTCATCACACGGTCGCGGATATATTCGGGGAGTTTCAGGAGGCGCAGGGTGTTCGTGACCGTACTGCGGTTCTTCCCGATCTTCTGGGAAAGCTGCTCCTGCGTCAGCCCTATCCGTTCCATAATCTCTTTATACGCCATCGCGACTTCCATCGCGTTCAAATCCTCGCGCTGGATATTCTCGATCAGCGCGATCTCGATCCGTTCCTCCTCGGAATAGTCGCGGATGATCGCGGGAATTTCAAGAAGCCCGGCGAGTTTCGACGCGCGCCATCTGCGCTCTCCCGCGACCAGTTCGTAACGCCCGTCGCCGAGTTCGGACACTATCACGGGTTGTATGACGCCCTTCTCGCGGATCGAATCGGCCAATTCCTTGAGCGCGCCCTCGGAAATCGTTTTACGGGGCTGGTAACGGTTCGGGATAATCCGGTCGATATCGATGACCCCGATATCCTTCGCATCCGGCTGGCTGTCGGACATTTCGTCGACAAGCGCCATCATTCCCTTGCCGAGCCGTTTCTTTTTATCTATCATTTCAGCCTCCGATCCGTTTTACAAATTCCGCGCCGAACTGCATATACATTTCCGCGCCCACACTTTTCGCCGCGTGCTCGTAGACCGCGACCCCGTAGCTCGGAGCCTCGCTCAGGCTGACATTGCGGGGGATAATCGTATCGTACACTTTTTCCTTGAAGTAACCCTTGACTTCCTCGACCACTTCCTTCGAAAGGTTGGTGCGGGAGTCATACATGGTGATCAGGACTCCTTCGATAGCGAGTTCCTTATTGGTCGCGCTCTTGACCATCTTGATCGCCTTGAGGAGCTGGGCGAGTCCTTCCATCGCGTAGAATTCGCTCTGTAACGGGATCAGCACCGAGTCGGCCGCAACCAGCCCGTTGAGGGTAAAAAGCCCCAGCGACGGCGGGGTATCGACCAATATGTAATCGTACTCTCCCCTCACATCCGCGAGCGCGTCGCGCAGGATATACTCCTTCCGTTCGGCGTTCATCAGCTCTATCTGCGCGCCTGTCAGATCGAGAGTCACAGGGACAACAGAGAGCCCCTTATACTTCGACCCGACCGTGACGTCCTTCATTTTTTTATGCCCGATCAGTACCTCATAGATACCGTTCCCCTGCCGTTCGCGTATATCGATACCCAGACCGCTGCACGAATTTCCCTGCGGATCGATATCCACCAGAAGCACTTTTTTCTCCACCTTCGCGAGATAGACCGCGAGGTTGATAGTGGTCGTGGTTTTTCCGACCCCGCCCTTCTGGTTCGCGACAACTATTACCTTACCCATCGATGCCTCCATTTGAAAATTAAGGAATCTATTATATATCAGAATCGTCGATGGGGCAAGTTAAACCTCGAAATGCGGCGGTTGATTCAAATGTTCGAAAGATAATGCTGCGGGTAATTTCTTATCGGGGTAAAAACCTTCATATTCATATAGTATCCCTAATCGGCATTTTCCGCCTTCGGTACCTTATTTTGCCGGTCACGGATTCTCCCGACTATGCTGCCGATACCGAACGGGAGATACAGCGCTATGAAAATAAGGATACCCATGATCTCGAGGCCGATAACATATCGCGGGGCAGGCCCGAAAATATCGACCATCACGTCGATCACCGAACCGTCCACAGGCGGGTAGCTCAGGAAAAAGTAATTGCCGACCTCGTAGGGCGGGACAAACTGCGCGAGGTAGTTCACCCCGAACATCAGCAGGATAAGCGCGTTGGTAAATAGCAGTACCTTACCGAGCGATTTAAGGGTGGGTTTGTAACCCCTGATGAACGTCATATAAATCGCCGACGCCACAATCGCGCCGTGTGAGATGAAAAACGAGAAGTACCTGAAATGCGGGAAATTGAACAATCCGATATCCGGGGTCAGGAGCGCCTGTGTCGCGCCGCCGAGCCCCCAGAAATAAATGATCTCGTAGAGGGTCTTTTTCGCCTTTTCGTTCGTCACGAAAAACATGAACGGGATCAGGACGACCGACATCCCGCAAAGGTGAAACGGGAGATGGTTGCCGATACGGTATGCGTCGGTCGCGAGATAGTAGATGTTCAGCATCAGCTCGTTACTCCAGAGGAACGCCGCAAGTATCCATTCGGTACGTTTTTCCGCGACAGGGCTTTTCAGCCGTTTCAGGATCAGCGCCATCCCTATTATGGAAAGTACTACAGCGAGCAGTCCCATCCAGTGCTGGATCGAATAGAATACGAAACCCTTCCCGGCGGCGGACGGATTCACGCCGATCGTCCGTACCCCGGTAACCGCAGGGTTGCCCGCAAAGTCGATAGCCTCCGTCCAAACGGTATACGACCCCTCGGGGAGCTCGATTTTCGCGGAGTAGGTTCCCAGCGTATAGAGAACTTCGCCCTTGTAAATCACCCTGTCGATTATGCCGTCGAACTGCCGGGTGAAACTCCCGTCGGCGGACTTCGCGAATACGGTCACTTTCGCCGCGCCCGTGTTATCCCAGACCTTCCCTTTCAGTGTGAATTGCGTGGGTATTTCCTGACCGGGAAGCGGGGAAAATATGGTAACCCCCGGCGGGTTAATATCGGAATTCAGACTCTCCCCGAACACGGGGGGAAAGACCGCGAAAACTATAACCCATAATATCGGTATGATTTTAAGCATATATTTCTCCATAGTTCATTTTAGACGGGATAAGAAACCGCGTCAAGCAAGAAATTATTAACCAGAATAAAATGACGAACCCGGAGTAGAAATATATTACTTGACACCGTTCATTATTACACTACACTAATACCTCACCTATTTGAGGAAATGCATGGATAATATTTTTATACTATCGATAATAGTGATCGTTATAGCGTTCATAGCGGGAATCGCGGTGACGATACTCAAGTTAAAATGCCCCGCCTGCGGGAAGATGTTCGCGGGCAGGGTAGCCGGTATGAATTCCGCAGAAACCCCCCGTAACCTGTACACCGTTTCGAACCATTACCGCGTCCAGCGTTATGTCGCCCTCCGCAGGTGCAAATTCTGCGGCCACGAGTGGGAGACCCGTGAGAGCAGAAGGACGAAGGGGTAAAGGGATATCATTCGTATATACAACTATTTCTATTGACAAATTTCATGTTTATATTAAACTGACGGTAGTATATTCAGGGATAGCATTCGTTTAATAAAAACATGTGCTGTATAAACTGATTTCCATACCGGCGTATAGGAGGAAGGATGAAAAAGTGGGTAGTGTGTGCCGTATTTATACTAAGTACGTTTGCCGCGGCGTTCGCGGAGGATAAGGTCATCGCGATCGTGCAGTTCAAGAACGCATCGTTCAATAAAGGGCTCGATTTCCTCACGGTGAGTATCCCGGAAATCCTGACCACCCATCTCTCGACCATCAAGGGCATCACCGTGGTCGAACGCGACCAGATCGAAAAGGTGATCGGCGAGAAAAAGCTCTCCCTAGCGGGATTCGGCGACTCGGGCGATTACTCGATGATCGGTAAGGAGCTCAGCGCGAACTCGCTCCTGATGGGGAGTTTTACCACTATCGGGCAGTATGTCCGTATCGACGCCCGCCTGATCGATATCGCCGAGGTTAAGGTGCTCGCGACTTATCAGGTCACCGCGGAGATCGGCAAGGACCTCGAAAATAAGATCGCCGCGCTCGCGCAGAAGATCAAGTTCTCGCTGACCGGCGAACCCTACGCGATGGTCAATATCCGTTCCGAGGAGAACGCCGAGATCATTCTCGACGGACAGCTTATCGGGTCGGCGCCGCTGGACGACCGTTTCATCTCGGTCGGCGAGCACTCGCTCCTGATCGCGAAGAAGGGATACGCGGACTATAAGACCCTGTTCACCGTCACCAACGGGCAGATCGCGAACATGAACTGCACGCTGATGAAGCTCCCGCGCAACTTCCAGCTCGATATCGGGGTATCCGGCATGCTGCCGCGCCTCTTCCCCGATCTGAACGTATCCGCTACCCCTTATGTGAATATCCTCGCAGAAGCCCATATCGGGCAGATTTCCATCTCGGCGATGTGCCGGATTATCCAGTTGAACCTTGTCCCGACAGTCTACCTGCCCGGCGGGATAACCGACACCTATCAGGACGATTCGCTGATCGTCGATTATTCGGTCGCCGTCAGGTATTACCCATGGTCGGGCGCGGTCACCCCGTATATCGGCGTGGGGGTTTCCCTGACCGACGTCTATCTCGACTGGATGGAGAAGTACATCAATACGCAGGGTTTCCAGGAAACCCTCCTGTTCACGCCGTTTCTCGAGCTCGGCACGAAGTTCAATATCGGGGAAGAGCATGTCTCCCTCTATTTCGGGGCGCGTGTCGAGGTACCCCCCGTGTTCCAGATCTATGAGAAAGACCTCTCTATCTTCGGCGACGTTACCTATATAGAAGTCTACCGACATAGCGAATGGGTCACGTTCGAGATCGGCGTCAGCTATAACTTCTTCTAAGGGGGCATCGCATGAAAAAAATATTAAGATTATTGATAACAATGGTTATAGCGGCGGGTATTTTCGAGGCGTGCGGTGGCGCATCTATGTCGTATATGCCAAGTCCATCAGGATATTTTTATAATGATTTTTTCCGTATCTGCGGGGGATACTCGAACTCGACCGTATTCGCCCCGACATTTACGGTATGGGGAGATATTACTCTGACCAACTACGAGGCGTATATCTCGGGAGTGAATATTTTTATTGACGGTACCGCTCATGCGGCTCTGGTATATAATTTCAAACTTATCTGCCAAATTCCCACCCTATCGGACGGAGTGCATACAATAAAGATAGTCGGGAATAATATCGATCCTTATGACTATGATTACCTCGCATATTCGGCTAACTTTACAGTCGACTCATCGCTTCCTGTGGTTCAATTCGACGACCCATATCCGATCGTGCTCATCAATTCCAATCATTACGATGTCGCCGGGCAGATTAACCCTATCGGCGGTGTGACTTCTCTCAGTATCGCGGTAAACGGATGGACAATTACCAACCTGACGCCCGCGTCATCATGGGACTGTGTTATCAACAGTTTACCGGAAGGTGTCAATGTGATCTCCGCACGAATCGGTACAGGAACATTAAATAACTTTATGGCGGCGACTCTGGTTGTCGCTGATTATACCAAACCCGTCATTACGGATACGGTTCCTTTACATAACGCGGTCAGCGTATCGCTCACACAGGATATATCGGTGACCTTCTCGGAAAACATTCAGACCGCGAACCTTCCAAATCTCGTTCAGCTTCAGAAAATCGGGGTTCCCGTCTCTGCAACCTACACGTACAATTCCAACCTGAATAAGGTAATCATCAACCCATCGCTCCCCCTCGAGGACGGGGTGACCTACACGATATTCGTTTCCAACGCGATCAAGGACATCGCGGGGAATAACCTGATTTCCAATAATTCATACTCGTTCTCGACACTCCTGCCGCCGATATCGCCCGCGCCGGCGTTCGCGGATACATCACTGATACCGATATTCTACCCCACTAACGCCGCCATCGGGTTGTCGGGATTTTCCCCGAGGCTCTTGTGGGATACCGCGAGCTTAAACTGGGACGCGTATAAATTCTTCGTGCTGATCTCCACCGCGCCGTTCCAGATAGTCGGGAGCGCGGTCAAGAATAAGGCGGACGGCGTACTCTACTGGACGTCCGACCTGCCGCTCGGTTCCGACGGGAATATCGACATGCTGCGGGATACCTACGATATCATAGCCGGTGTCGCGACCACCTCGACCAACTACTCGTTTGTCGGGAGCCAGATTTACTATGTGCTGATCTTCGGGGTCGACCGCGACTATCATACGAAATATTCGTCGCCCGTGCTGGTGTTCAGGTGGTAGATATGCGAAAACCGCTGCTTATCCTGAGCTTGACCTTTCTATACGCGATACTATTTTCAGCGCCCGTGAAAACCCCCGCGCCGTCGGCTCCGCTCCCCAAAGCGGCGGTGCTGGTATCCTACGACGGTCAGGGCGATTTCTACGACTTCACCGCATCGCAGGATAATTACAACCTCAGCGCGGTCTACCAGTCGGTGATGTATCTCCTCCCGGATTACCGTTCGAACTTTACCTTTATCGAGATGGACAAGATGCAGTTCATCCCCTATGCCTCGGGTGAGGATAAAAAAGCGATCGAGTCCCTCGGCGCGGATTATCTCATCAAGATCAACTACCGTATCATCGGCGATAAAATGCGGGAAATCGAATTCGCTGGAATATTGAAGGACGGGTCAAAGATTGTTTCAAATAAACTCATCGTTTATACTACGTTCGGCCCCCAGACATTCGAGCAGATTTACTCCGCGGTGAAGAACGTAATGAAACGTCTGATAACCGAGGAAAGCGCTAAACAGGCAGGCCAGCCTGAAATCGGTAAAGATCAGGCGTCGAAATTTGTAGTCACCTATATGACTAATTACAGTCTAGTGACGCATACCAATATAGTCAACCTCTCGGCGACAAATAATATCGGTAAAAAAAAGGATGTCACGAGTATCCTGACCGTATACGGCCCGTTCAGGTACATCAATGTGATTAACGATGATTATTTTGAGATATATTCCACTTCTCAGGTATTCCACGATACAGGCTATGAGGTAAAACTGCATCAGGGAATGAATATCTTGTATTTCTCGATGGATAAACCTATTGAGAAGACTTGGGCATGGTCGTTCAGGAATGAAAAAGTATTTATTATCAATAAAAATTCGTCGACAAACACAACCCTCCACCTGAAGGACTTCCACTATGTCCCGGTCAATCATATATTTTTAGATTTCTCGTTCAGTTCTCTGGGTAATTCGTATGATTATCTTGGTCTTCACAGAAGCGTACACTTCGGTCTCAGGATTGGCATCGATCCTCATGCCAAACTAAAATTCGGTATAGGAATCCCTTTCGGTTCATATATTTACAATACTTCATTTCCCATCTTAATAGTTGGGTTCGAGCATTCATTCTCCGAGGATTTAAACGGGAACGAGCTATATTTTCAGGAATATATTAAGAGCCTCTTCTGCGATGTACAGTTTAACGCAGATGTTTTTGTTTTTTCGGCCGGGATTAATTTACGTTTCCTTTCATTGGTTTCCTTCAGCGCCGGGTTTGAATTCGGGACATACAGCACCGCAGTGAATCCGATGAATATAGGAATATTTGCCCGTTACAATATCTATCTCCCGTACCCGACGGCGTACAAGAATTATGAATTGTATTACTGATTCCAATGAGTATGAGGCGGTAAAATGAAAGTAATATTATATATCCTATTCTTCCTTGCAACTGGGGCGATTTTATACCCCGCGCCTGTGAAAACTCCCGCGCCGCAGAGTACTCCCGCTAAGAAAGCCCCGCTTCCCAAGGTCACGGTGCTGGTATCGTACACCGGATACTCCGATTTCTACGAGTTCACCGCGTCCCAGGATAACTACAACCTCAGCGCGGTCTACCAGTCGGTAATGTACCTGCTTCCCGATTACCAGACGAACTTCAATTTTATCGATATGAACAAGATGCAGTTTATCCCGTATTCCCTAGAGGAGGACCGGAAGGCGATCGAGACTATCGGGCTGGATTACCTGATAAAAATTAACTACCACGTACTGAACTATAAAACCCGTGTAATCGAGATCGCGGGGTTATGGAGCGACGGCAGCCGGATCGTATCCAATAAGATTATCCTCATTGGAACACCCGGCCCCGATACGTTCGATAAGGTCTATTCCTCGATGCAGAACGTGATGAAGTATATGATTAAGGTCGATCAGGGTAAACAGGCCGGTCAGCAGGCGGGGCTGAACAAGGAGCAGGTCTCCAGCTTTATCTATACGTACCTGACTAACGTGAACATCGTCACCATTACCAATAAGACTATTCCGACTGTTACTAACATTGCTCCCGTAGAAACGGGAATTAAAACATTCTACAACGATGATGAGATAAAAACTCTCAAGGTACTCGGCCCGTATAAGTACCTGGAAGTCGCGAACGTTTTATATCATAAAACTTTTACCAATGCGCAGATATACGATGAGAAAGGTTATCAGGTATCAATATATCCGGGGCTGAATATACTCAGTTTCTCGATGACAAAATCTACGAATAAGCCCGGATTGTTAGCTTATAAAGAAGAAAAGATATTCCTGATTAATTCGAAATCCTTATCCAGTTCCACTATCGATCTGAAAAACTATGCCCATGTCCCGGTTCACCATATTTTCCTCGATGCAACATTGAGTACAATATTTAATATCTCATACTATTTCCATTTCGGTATCAGAATAGGGTTATCCACTCTATCGAAACTGAAACTGGCAATCGGATACAGCGACCGATTGACTGGAAATCAGGCGAGTTTAATCCTTGGTTATGAGCATGCTATTTTTAACGATTTGAACGGCCCGGATATTTACCGGATGGAATACCGGTATAGTTTCTTTATCGATCTAAATTTGAACGGTTCGGCTTCTTCATTATCCAGCGGGGTAAATTTTAGGTTCAATCCGCTCCTATCGTTCAGTCTCGGATTGGAGGTTGGCTTCTACTCAGAATACGAATCCAAATTCGGATTCGGAGTATTCGCCCGTTACGATATCTATTTCCCTTACCCCACGGAGTATAGAAACTACGTGATGCTCAACTAATCCTTGCTCTTGACCTTCCGTCCGCGGCGGATCAGGATAAACACACCCACCCCGAGATACGCGGCCACCACCATAATCGAGACCGCCATCAGGATTCTCTGCGCCTGCCCGGTCAGCGAATAGGTGCTCATGATCTCCGACGTTTTCGGGCGGATCGCGATATCCGTATCCCGCTTCATCAGGAACATCATGCTATTCATAAAAAAGTCGAGGTTCCCGTTAGCCGAATTGATATAGACGTCGTTCACGAAATCCACGTCGCCTATCACAACCAGTCTGGACTGGATGATATTGGTGATAACCTGCAACGTGTTCGATATGCTGTCGATATTGGTATATATCTCGGATTTGTTACGGGTTACCGCCCATGCCGGGTACAACGGCCCCATGAAATCGACGCCCTTGTTATATTCCACCTTCTGCGCGGCGATCTCCTTCTCGGAGGTCTCCGCGTAGGCGTATTCCGACGTTTTCAGAAGCGGGTAGACCAAATATCCGTACCCCTGAATACGTTTATCCGAGGGTAACGGCTCGATACCGCTCGCGGTCATCAGTTTGACGTTATACTTATAGTCCTTGAACGGGATAGTGATCTCGTGGCCGCCGATCACGGTCGCGAGGAACTGGATATTACCGAGGGTCTGGTAGTTCTCCTGCTCGAGGATCAGGTTCTTCTCGATCAGGAAAAGCCCCATCTGGCGGAGTATATCGTTAATCATATAATTGATTTCGTAATCGAGCAGAATAAAGACGCTTCCGCCCTTATTGATATACATGCTGATTTTATTCAGCTCGTCCGCTATCATAGTTTTTATCGGATTGACTATCAGGAGACATCCCGCGTCCGCTGGGATATCGACAACACGCTGGAGATCGAGCGGCATGACCGCGATATTGTCGCGTTTAAGCTCCTCCATCAGCAGACTGTATCCTCCGGCTTCTCCCGACGTGATATCGAATTCGCCATGCCCAGAAAGGACATAGATAATACGGGGCTTCTGCGCGAGGATATTCTTGATCGCCGACGTGAACTCGACCTCGCCGTGGAATATAACATCGCCGCTCTGGGGGTCGCGCGAAAGGATCAGGCTGGACGCTACCTCGACCTTATTACCCTCGTACTCGAATACTACAGTACCGATTTTCGCGGGATTATTGATATTGACATTGTACTTGACCATTTTCACCGGATTAAGACGCGGGTCGAGAATCTCAACCTTGATATGGGGGTTCTTGCTCGCGTAGGCCGCGAGGAGCTTTTCGATATAATCGAGCTTCATCCTGACAACCGGATCGCCGGTATCGACCTTGAATATGACGACATTCATATCGTTGGTGACCTGGCCGATGACGGATACCGTCTGGTCGGAAAGCTGATAGAGCTTCGAGCCGGACAGATCGATATTCCATTCGAGCGAATCGGCGAAAACATAGATAAATACCAGTATCAGGAGGGATATGAATAACTGTACCCCTTTGTAGATACCCGTCATCGTACCGGAACGCTTCATCAACCCGGTGAACATCTCGCGAAAGAATACCATCGTGACCACGATCGCCGCGAGGCTCGCGAACAGGAAAATCTTCGTAATCAGCGGGTTTGCGCCGAGGATAATATACATCAGGATAGACACCGTCAGCAGCGCGCCAAGCGATATTTTCCAAATCAGGTCGATCTTGTGTTTATTGGTCGTTTCGGTATTATCGGGCATCTTTTCACTCCTCTGTAAAACTCGGTCTATGAAATATTTCGCTTATCTCGTACTTTGCACTTTATAACGGGTCTAGCCGTCACGCATTCATTCTATCTTCTTAGCTCTATCCCTCATCACGGGCTGCTGCGCAGACTATTCCCGATATCCGTCTTAAACTCGCTTTCAACTCATAGCCCATGCTCCACCTTTTTCTATCTCTCATCACGGGCTATTTATTTATATTACCCATCAGCTTTATATCGGGTCTAGCCGTCACGCAGTGACCTATTTCCAGGTCTTCGACTCGACCATCGTTTTCGCGAAAAACAGCGCAATATAAGTTCCGATCAGGAAGAACAGGATATCCTTGATCGAGAAATATCCCTCGGCGATATTCTGGTAATGATTGGCGAACGAGAGCTCGTCGATCAATTTGAGCACCGCAGGGTCGGGATTGATATTCGCGAGGAACTGGATGAGGAAGAGCGAGAAAAACACGGCGTAGGTCAGGATCGCGGCGATCACGAGGCTTCCTGTTACCGACGAGGCAGCCATCCCGAACGCGATAAAAAACGCGGACGAGAGAAGCATCCCGAGCATACTCATAATCACCGTGCTGAAATCGACCGCGGCGAAGAAACTCAGCGCGATCATAAACAGCAGCATCAGCATCATTCCCGCGCCGACAAACACCAGCACTCCGAGAAATTTACCGATCACTATTTCCCACGGGCTCGCGGGTGAGGTGAGAAGGAGCTCGTAAGTCCCCAGCCCCTTTTCCTCGGCGAGTATGCGCATGGTTATCAACGGGAGTACTATCATAATGATGGAATTTACGAATGAGAAATACGGCGAGAAGTCGGTGCTTTTCATCGGCGCGAATACATGCGCCTGGCAGAACACGAACGCCGCTATCGAGAGAAAGAACGTCATCACGATATAGCCGAGCGTGGAGGTAAAATAAGTTTTCAATTCCTTCCTGAATATTGACAGCATCATTCCCTCCTAATTTGTGAGCTTGAGGAACACGTCTTCGAGAGACGCCTTCTTCGACATCAGTTCCAATAGGCCGCACCCCATCCGAACCGCCTCGTCGGCGACCGTTTCCTGAATCTGGTCGCGCGCCTGTATAATTATCCGTTCGTTATCGCGCTGGGCGCTGATCACCTGCGGGTTCGCTTTCAGCTTGTTAATGAGGTCGTTCTCGTTCCGCGCGACACGCATAATAATCCAGAATCCTTCTTCATGGGACTTCTGAAGGTTATCGATACTGTCCGCCGCTATTATATGGCCGTCCTTAATAATGATCGTGTTTTCGCAGATTTCGTTCGCTTCCGCGAGAATGTGGGTGGACAGGATGATGGTACGGTTCTCGGCCTTAGCGAGACGGCGTATCAGGGAACGGATTTCCACTACCTGCCGGGGATCGAGCCCCACAGTGGGTTCGTCCATAATCAGCACCTTCGGGGAGTTGATGATACTCTGGGCGATCCCCACCCTCTGCTTCAATCCCTTCGATAGGAAGCGGATGAGCGTATTGCGGCGGTCGGTCAGATCGGTCATCTCGAGTATTTCGTCGATCCGGCTTTTCAACGCGGAGTCGCGTTTCATACCCTTGAGGGCGCCGACAAAATCGAGGTATTCGGTCACAGTCAGGTCGGGATAGAGCGGGGGTTTTTCGGGAAGGTAACCCAGCGAGGACTTGATCTCCTTCATATTCTCGAACAAGTCCATCCCGTCGATAAAAATATCGCCGAGGGTAGGAGCCATAAACCCGGTCAGTACGCGCATCGTGGTGGTCTTTCCGGCGCCGTTGGGGCCCAAGAACGCGACAACGTCTCCGCTCGCGATCTCGAAGCTGATATCGTCCACAGCGGTAAAATCGCCGTACTTGACAGTCACATGATCGACTTTAATCATCCCGGACCTCCGGTATGGAATTTGTGAATGACCATTGTAGCATGAAATCGAAATTATAGAAAGTTTATATATGGTCTCTTCCATAATTCGCCGATTCCCGGCGATAGTGAAGCGGCCATCAGGCGTATCTTATGTTTTTATATTCTAATAACAATATTTTTACCGCCTTATATATAGATAGGAAAAAGCGTTAATCAGATAGATAAAGTGAAAACATCCGTGGCCATCGCGAGTCCGTGGTGAAGCAACCGGTTATAAGTATCCCTCGGCAAACAGACCGCTTCGCCGCTTTGCGTCTCGCGGTGACAGGAACTTCACGGATACTCCTATAAATCATATATAAAGCTATCCCGTTTTTGCGAGACGGGGCGAAGCAATCGAATTATTTATACTATATAGACTGCTTCACCCCGCGCATTAAAAAAGTATGCAGCGCGGGGTATCGCGGTGACCTAAACATCACCCTGTGCAGTGTTGAGGGGGGTCCGGCGATAAAAAAAACGGACCGCTTCGCGACGGTCCGTATCGAGGGGTGAATTGGGCATATAAGAACGATGGTAAAAATATTAAGGGCGGTTCTAAAAACTCATAACATTTATAACAAATGACTTTGTAGTTTTATAGAATACGCCCAATGGGCACTAACTTGCCGCCGAGAATCGGCGGTTATTAGAAGTGCCCTTAAGTGTAAAAATAGTAGGAGAGGGAAGGGAAGCGGTTTTTTAAGTTATGCAAGACCCGTTTTTCAATCTGCCTGGCCGCCTCTGCCGTAATGGAGAACTGTACACCCAATCTTTGAAGGGTCTCGCGCTGTGGGTCGTCGAACCCGAAACGCTTCCGGATAATCTCCCGTTCCCGCTCGCTGAAGCTATCTATGGCATCGTATACGTCTTTCAGCATGGATTCGTCTTCGATAATCCTTTCGGGATTGAAACGTTCGTCGGGGATACTTTCGATCAGTTCGTCGCCTTCCGTGTAGGCCGCGTCGTTCAACGACTGCTCGCTATTCTTGTAGTAGAACAGCATATCCACGGCGTCGCGGCGGGAGACTTTAAGGGATTCCATAATCTCCTCGACATTGGGATAACGATGGGTGGTATTGATATAATCGTGCATATATTCCTTGATGCGCTTATTGATGGTATCCTTGCGATAGGAAATATTAAGGCAGTGTGACGGTTTGATAAACCCGCGAAGGATGGATTGTCTGATCCAGAACGCGGCGTAGGTGGAGAATTTCACTCCGCGCAGGTGGTCGAATTTCTTCGCGGCCTTCATCAATCCCATGTTCCCGTTCTGGATAATATCCATCAGGGAAATCGTTCCGCGGTAGTATTCGAGCGAGATCTTCACGACCAGTTTCAGGTTCGAGTTGATCATCTTCTGAAGAGCATCCTTGTCGCCGTCCAAAATCTTTTTCGCGAGCTCAATCTCTTCATTCTTGTCAATCAGGCCGTGCTTCGAAATATCCTTGAGGTACTTGCGAAACAGATACATGTCTTTCATCGAATTCCTCCACACCGTCAAACTCACTCCTAATAGGAGCAAATAGCGTGCCAGAATCCGAAACCCGATAAAAGGGATATTTCGTTCATTAATATATACTGGATATAGAGTTATTAAATTCAGGCTTGTGAAATATGAAATTTATCCCGAAGCTGTCTATTTTATTATACGCTTCTTTACATGTTATTTTTCTCTATAATAAACATCGCGAGCCGTAAGCGAAGCATTCTATCTCAGTATCATTTATCGAATTATAGACTATTTCACCCCGCGTAATTAAGACCCATTCTTTCGCGCTTGATGACGAAGAATGAATTTCAACTCTTTTTTGTCACTGCGAGACGCGAAACGGTGAAGCAGTCTGTATAACTCCTTAAAAATATTAAAATAAATTGCTTCTACCGCGCTTCAACAAATTTTGCATCGCGGCATCGCAATGATAAAACCGGGTTTGTTAACACGCTCTTTCGCGGGGTTCGCAGTGACAGGAATTGTCGTCATCGATACGCCCATCTACGGCCTCTTTTTCACCCCGCGGGTTTTCGGCTCGAACAGACGGTCGAGCATATAGTCGGGCTTAGGGTTACGGAACGCCGCGAAGATGTTATCCCGCAGGCCGGGAATCTCCCTCGCTAGGCCGTCGATGATGGAACGGACCTTCTCGCGCCGCAGTTCGTTTCGGACCAGCTTCGCGGGGCATTGCTCCTGAATCACCGGCGCGCCGATATCCGCGACATACCGCGTGAGTTGACGTTTATCGAGGTATGCGAGCGGCCGGATCAGCTCGATCTTCCCGCCGAACAGCGGCAAACGCGGAAGCATCGCCGATACCTCGCGTTTATAGAACACGTTGAGCAGAATCGTCTCGATAATATCGTCCTTATGATGCCCGAGCGCGACCTTCGTATAGCCGCGTTCGCACGCGATCCGAAACAGCGTACTCCGCCTGATCTGTGCGCACTTGAAGCATATATTTGTCCGCAGGATTTTTTCCTTCTCCGTATTCAGCAGGTAATCGGTCAACGGGAGATTCAGCACCTCGAGTTCGAGGCCGGTCTTCCGCAGGAGAAAATCCTTTAATGCGTCGATTTCCCGGCTGGCTTCGGGGTTTTCCCCGTTAAACTTATCGATCATGATGGGGTGGAGGGTATAGGATACGGGGATATGCGTCAGACGGTAATGGAGCAACGATACGAGCGCGATACTGTCGATACCCCCGGAGACGCCCATGAGGATATGCTCGTCCGGGCGTATCATCCCGTAATCGTTGATAGCCTGCCCGGCTTTTTTCGCAAGGCTGATTTCTTTCACTCGGGGTTCCTCATTCCAGATGATCGATCCAGTCCATATCTTCCTGCGAAAGCTCCATTTCGAGCTTCACCACCACATCGTCGCGGTTGTTAAACTTGACGGACATGTCGTGAATCAGTTTCTTGATCTTATAGATTTCCAGATTATTGAGGAACTTGAACACGTCTGCCCGTACGGTGATGAACTCCTTGAGTAGCTCCATTAGTTGGGGATTCCCGCATGCGGCGACCAGACTGTCCATATCGGCGAGGCCTTTATAAAAACCCCAGTCCATCATCGAACGGAATATCTTATTGAAATCGTGGGCGAGGAACGGCGAGATATCGTTGATCTCCTCGGTCAGATTCTGGTAGAGATGGGCGAGTATGGGTAAATCCTGCCGTGAACGAATCCTTTGGAGGGTCTTTTTCATCAGCCTGCGAAACCCGCGGTTATCGGAGCGATAATACTCGTGTATCGCCCTGAAATCGTCATCGGTCAGCTCAAGCGTCCTTTTTTCGACCTTATCTAAAAATTCCCGTTCCATAATTACCCTCTATAGAACTTGGCACAGGATGACGGTAATATCGTCCTGATAAAAATGCGTTTTTTCGAAAACGGCCGCGATCTGTTTATCCATCTCGGCTTTAATTTGGGCGATACTCAATCCTTTATTCTGCAGTATGAAGTTATTAAAGTAGGAGACATAGGAATCCTCGGACGCGAATACCTCAAGGAGGCCGTCGGTGTAGAATAGGAGCTTATCGCCGGACTCGATCTCCATACTATCGTCTTTGTACGCGTAGTTCTCGAACACCCCGATAGGCGGGGAGTTTTTTATCCCGTAGAACTGGATCATATCGCTATTACGGATCGCCACCATACTCGGATGCCCCGCCGAGCTGAACATCACCTTTTTATTCGACGTATCTATAATAGAAAAGAACACGGTGATAAATTTTTTCATCTCGATATCGAGCTCGACGATTTTCTTATTGAATACCTTCAGAAATTCCGACGGGACGAGGTCTTCCTTCGTCCTGCACGATTTCTTAAAATCGTTATAGGTATCCTTCACAAGCACGGAGAACATCGACGCGGCGACTCCGTGGCCCGATACATCGGCGACCAGCACCAGATAAAAATTCGTCCGCTCGATCTTCAGCTCCTCCACATAGAAGAAGTCGCCCCCGATCTCGTCTGAAAGGTAATAAATGCTGTCGAAGCGGATATTTTTATTCTTCGGCAGGGTTTTCGGGACAAGGTTCTTCTGCATCAGTCTCGCGGCGTTCAGATGCTCGAGGAAACTCCGGTTAAGGTTTTCCAACTGCTCCTTTTTCTCCTCGAGCTCCTTCCGCGTTTTCATACGAATCGTGTTGTCGATAAAGAAAATAATCACTCCCTGGTATCCGCCCTCGTCGCTCTTTATCGGGAAGAAACGGATATTATACCAGAATTCGCCGATATTTACGTCAATGAAATTAAAATCGATCTTATTCTTCTTCAGTTCGTCGATTTTCTTCTTGATCTCGGTATTATACTGCCTCGAGAACACGTTGGCGATATCCATCCCCAGAAACGCGATATTCGCCTCGGCGATATTCTTCAGCCTCTCGTTAAAATAGATAATCTTATCGTCCCGGTTCAGCAGAATAATCCCGTCGCGGGCGTTTTCGACGATACTTCTATTGATAATGGACTTGTTCTTCATATTATTCTTCAGGACTTCGTCCTTACTCACATCCTTGATCAGGATATAAAAACCCATCACCGTATCGTTCATTTTGATCTGCTTGAGGAGGATTTCGCAGGTAAGGGTGGTTTTATTATAATCGAGAAGGAGTATTTTCATCTTGGTCTCTTCTTTACGCATCGATATATTCACCGCGCGTTCGAAATCCTCAAGGCTTTCCTCCGATATCAGGAACTCGAACTTTCGCCCGATCATCTCGTTGGAGTCATACCCGAACATCAGCTCCGACCCCTTATTCCATGTCGTGATCTTCATCGCGTTATCCGCGGTGATGAACGCGTAATCGCGGATATTTTCCATCATTATGGAAAAAATATTCTGCTCGCGGGTACGCCCGACCGAAATCATATCTAGGATAATATTATTCAGCTGCTTCTTATAGAAGATATCCATTTTCCACGCGCGCAGGTAATTCACTATATTCGGGAAACAGATGATAAAGAACGCCACGGGGACTTTATCCTGCACGATCGGGATAACAAGCGCTTTTTTCAGAATATTTTTATAACGCGAGAATCCTTTATAGAAAACGTGAGGGTAAATCGTCCTGATAATCCTGAGATCGCCCGTCATAATCTGGCGCCTGAGCGTATCGTCCAGATCGAAATCCGTCAGATCCATGCTGTCGCGTAAAAATTTCATCTTGCCTTCGGTAATGGAGAAGTACCTGAGGCCGCAGTGATTCGAGTCGATGAAAAACATCATGCTGAGTTCCGCGCGGAAATGCACCCGGATTGCCTGAATCATATAATTGAATAATCCCGACGTAAAATCGCTCGAACTTTTATCGATCGATAGGAAGTTCTTAAAAAAATCCTGTACGGTAAATATAAATCTTACCATATCTTTAATATAGACAATCAGAAGAAGTACTATTATAGCTCCAATTGAAAACGCGATCAAACCCAATATGGGGTTCATATTTGCTCCGAAATGAAAAACGATTTCGGTATATAGTAACGGTAATATAATCTCATCGCCTCGTAGTCCGTCATCAACGCGATATAATCGACGACGATCCTTTTTTTATCGTCATCCTTCTTTTTGAAAAAAGGCATCGCATCATAGATAATATCTATATCTTTTATGAATAATTCAAATAATTCTAAAAGTATCTTTTTCGCTTTCACCATTTCTTTCTCTATACGCGGATGCCGGTACACCTGTTCGAAGAGAAAGTTACGCAGTTTTTTTGTCTCGCGCAGAATATTTTCCGACATTGTTATATGTTCTTTATCGGCGCTTTGCCCGATTACGTCATGCACCATCGCGTTTATTCTATCCGCATGGGATTTCCCCAATATATCGATGGGATCTTTAGGCAGGTCTTTCTCGTTGAGTATTCCCGACGTGATAGCGTCGTCAATATCGTGATTGACGTAGGCGATGATATCGGATATCCTGACAATCTCTCCTTCCATAGTTTCGCTGAACTCATTGATGTTTTCAGGCATAATCTCGATATTTCCCGTTTTGGAATGTTTCTCGATGCCGTCTAATACCTCGAATGTGAGATTGAGACCCTTGCCTTTTTTCTCGATACTTTCCAGTACCCGGACGCTCTGCATGGAATGCTTAAAATCGGGATAGGCTATTTCCCTGATAACCTCTTCCCCCGCGTGGCCGAACGGCGTATGTCCTACGTCATGCCCGAGCGCTATCGCTTCGGTAAGGTCCTCGTTAAGATTGAGCGCGCGAGAAATTGTCCTCGCTATCTGGGATACCTCGAGAGTATGAGTAAGCCGTGTCCTGAATTCCTCGTTGCGCGGCGCGAGAAATACCTGCGTCTTATGCTTGAGTCGTCTGAACGATTCCGCGTGAATAATGCGGTCTCTGTCGCGCATATATTCGGTACGCAGGGAATCCTTGTCTTCTTTGATTTTCCTTCCCCGGGTGGATATACTGAATGAGGCCTTATTTTGTAAAGTATCTTTTTCTCTTAATTCAATTCGTTCCCGGATATTCATCTTGATTCCTATTGGATTTAATTAGTTCTTATTATACACAATAGCAGTAGTTTTAGGAACTTTTCTCTTGAACATTTTTTTCATGGAAATTGATGCTTAACCGTAAATTAACATGGAAAAAACCTGTGCATAACATATCAAAAACACTTGCGGAACTCCGTAATTACGTCCGTTATCAAACATTCGCCTGTTTTTATTCGCCGGAGATTGCACGCAAATACGGAATTTGACACCCGATGTGCGCCGGTTTAACACAAGGTTGTGCGTATTTTTCAGGAATTTTAGATATACGACCGGTATTCCGAAAATCAATGGATTAATTACGGGAGATTTTTTTGAAAAGATTCCTGCTGATTTTCCTCCTGCTTCCCTGCGCGCTTTTCTCGGAAAGTATTTATACCTGCGGACTTGATACGAAAGTCCTCCAGACCAATAAGGTGCGTCTTTCATGGTCGGCGAATATCCAGAACGGGAAATTTCTCATATACCGCAGCGATACCGGCCCGATTAAATCCCTGAGCGCGCTGAGTAACGCCAAACTCATCTCTATCCTCGATATCAAGGGCGAACAGGATCAGGAACTGTTCCGCTTTCCCCCTTATTACGATAAGGTCGATAAATCCGGCGATTATTATTATTTAGTGCTCCCGGATGTAACTCCGATCACTCTCGACGACCTGCTGATCGGGATCAACCTGACTATTTTCCCGGTTACTGTGGATATACCGTTAGTTCCGACGAATACTAACGCGGTCAAGCCTGCCGAACCGAAATTGGAAATTACCGCGATTTCGCTTCTGCTCTATAATACAAACAAGGTCAAGCTGGACTGGCTGAGTTCCGTCAAGAAGCAGCAATTCGTGATCTACCGGAATAATACCCAGCCGATATCGTCCCCGGGTATCCTGAACTACTCGAAGGCGATTGCGGTGCTGGAGACCGAGGGCGGGCAGTACAAGAATAATTATAAGATGCCCTCCTATTTCGACCGCCTTGAAGAGCCCGGGGAATACTACTATGCGGTACTGCCGAAGAAAGACAAGTACGAAGCGTCGGATTTTGTGAAAAACGATAACTATACGATAGCCCCGGTGATTGTAAAGAAGCCCGAGCCTGTCAAACAGCCCGAGAAGGTAACGAATATTATAAAACTGCCCGAGGTGACGGATTTTTATATCCAGAAGATCAACGCTAAAAAATCAGCCGGCATGGTATTTCTTTTCTGGGAGTTGAATTCCATCGGGTCGCAGGACTTTGTCTTCAATATTTACCGTTCGACCACTCCTATAAAAAGCTGGAGTCAGGTCAACGGGACTACCCCGTATGTTCAGCTGGAGAATGAGTTCCATTACGAGGATTACAACCTGAAATTCAGCGCGCCGTATTATTACGCGGTCGTCCTGCAGGGTAAGAACGAGATTATTCAAGGGAAGAACGCGACGGTGAACCCGTTGATCTACGACGGTGCTGATATCGAGGTTCCCGTCATCACGGAAGTGGTTAATGCTAAAGTCGCTCAACTCCCGGCGGCGCCTCAGAAAACCCCGGTTATCCAGCCGCAGAAGAAGACAAACACGATAAAAATTGACGTCAAGACCCCCGAAACTCCTGTCGAACCGATAGTGATTAAAAAAACGAACGCGATAAAAATCAAGCCCGCCGTCAAAACGAATAAAATAGAGAAGATCGAGCAGGATTTGCTGAGCGAGGAACTGAACGCCGAGATGGAGAACGAGAATATCGAAATTATCCAGCCCCAGACGAAAACGAACAAGAACAAGCCCAATATGGATAATCCCGACGAATGGGTGGCGATCGAGGACCCGAATAAGCCGCCGATACAGGTCAAGACGAACTTCATCAATATCTCTACCAATGTGATCGCACAGGTGGACGGGGACGAGGATACGAACTACATCATCCCGGTCACTCAGGTGGAAACTAATATCGTGGAAGTGATTCCCGTGACGAATACCGGCCCGGTAAAGAAGAAGCCGGGATATGTCATCGTGACCGAGGAGTTTATGCCCGCGGTGAAGACCCAGAAGAAGACTCCTATTACCGACTGGGCGAACGACGATTTTGTGACTGTCGATAAAACGCCCGCGAAAAAAGTTCAGACGGTCAGCGTCGACTACTTCGGACTCGGGGTAAAGTATTACAAAAAAAATAGTTACAATATTGCGGCGGAATATCTAAAAAAAGCGTTGGAATCTGCCGATTCTTCCAATATGAGCGCAGTCCTGTTCTATCTGGGCAAGTCGTATTACGAGATGTCCAATTATAAGCTGGCGCTGAATTATTTCGCCAAACTCCGGCAGTACGACAAGAGTCTCGGCGATGTTTGGATGAGTTTGACATTACAGAGAATGGGAGAGCAGTAATGGCGCGTTCGGAAAGCGTTTTCGGGGTTATCATCGTCTTTTTCTTAATAGTCATCATCGGGATTTTATCATACTTCCTCTTTTTCCAGAAACCCCTTGACGACGAGAAGGTGTTCCAGAAAATTAAGGTATCCTATGAGGTCGGCGATTACCCGTTATGTATCGATCTGGTCACCCATATGATAGTCGACTACCCCGAATCGAAGTACCTCAATACCGCGATCACCTACGGCGCGAACCTTCTTTATATGAAAAAGGACTATGACGGCGCGAGAAAGTATGTCGAGAAGGTGGTGACCGCGAAAAATGTCACGGCCGCCGAGTTTGTGGACGCGGTCATCGTACTGGGCAAGATACTCCGCGAGGTCGAGAAGTACGATCCGGTCACAGTCGATTATCTCGAGGACGCTTATCTCAAGGCCGATAAAGGCACCAAGCCCGAATTAGCCGCGTACCTGGGCTACGCTTATCTTTATAAACGTGACTACACGAATGCGATCAAGTTCTTCAAAAACACGGTGGGCGAGGACGCGATCTTAGGCCCTGCGGCGGTGTTTATCGCCGAGGGAATTTACTCCGACGCGCTGCAGGAATACGACAACTATTTCAACTACTACGCGGCGGGCAAGAACTATGACCAGATAGTCGAACGTTACCTGAAACAGTGCTTCTATTACGCCAGGACGCTGAAGGACGCGAAGATGTCCGAACGCGCGCTGACGTATTTCTATAAGGTGGTCAACAAGTTCCCCGGGAATTCCTACGCTGACCGCGCGCTCTACGAAATCGCGGATATTTACTACACCGGGAAAAGTTTCGCCAATTCGCTCTATATTATCGATAAAATTCTTGCCAACAGCAATCCCGAATGCGACCCCGCGGCGCTGTTCCTCGAGGGGCAGATTTACTACGAGACCGGAAAGAAGGCGGAGTCGTATAAGGCGTTCCAGGAAGTCCGCGACCATTACCCGGAGACCGCCTACGGTAAACGCGCGATCGAGTGGATCGAGGTGATTTCGAAGGAATTCCAGTATAATTAAGTAACTCCCGGTTTCACTTGAAGTAGGCCAGAAATTATTAAAACACTAAAGCATACACTAAGCTTGAAAAAACTTATCATAAAACAATTTATTCAAATTAAAGCAAAATAAAAAGTTGACAATACCAAATATAATTGGTATATTATCTATAAGGAAAATGAATGCCGTTAAGCGGAAAAGAGATGCTTGATTTATTTTTAAAAAATGGATGGAAAAAGCTGAGACAGGAAGGTAGTCATGTTCAGGTCGGGAAAGGGAAAAAAAGGGAAACAATTCCGCTTCACAAAGAATTAAAAAAGGGTCTTGAAGCGAAATTGAAGAAGCGTTTGAAGGAGGATTAGTATGAATTATCATTTTAGGATTCATAAAGAGAGTGACGGATTATGGGCAGAGTGTATTGAATTGGAAGGATGCGTGACTCAGTCCGAGAAGGGTACTATGGACGATTTATTAAATAATATGACCATTGCACTGAACCTGTATCTCGATGAACCGGACTACGATATGAGATTTCCTTCTCCCGATAAAAATCTGGCTGGAGACGATATTGTTGAGGTTCCTGTCGAGCCTGGAATCGCGTTTGCTTTACTTATAAGAGAGAAGCGACATGAAAGAAATCTTACCCAAAAAGAGATGGCAAAAAGACTGGGGTTTTCCAATCTATGGAGTTATCAAAGACTTGAAGCGCCGAGAAAAAATAATCCTAAATTGACCACCATTGCAAAGATAAAAAAAGAGATTCCCGAATTAGATTTTAACCTGATTTTTCAGGACTAGTTAGAATTTCATCTAAATAAAAGCGGTTTTGTCGCTCTTTATACAAAGCAAACGTTTTGTCATACCTTTTTTAATATCCCTGTATTAAGAAAAATTTTTACTGCCATTTCCAATACGGCTGCGGTATAGCTTGTCCTGTACACTATGACTGTTTTAGCTAAGGACGCAGGCGCTGACACTGATAATATTTCGACGTTTTGTAATGGAATTAGGGTACGCAGTACCATCACGGGCAATTTGTTTCTACGATTAAATCGTTTTATATAGTCCCGCTCTTTGACATCCATGCCGCAGCGGGACTCCCTCTCCGTGGGGTCGCATTATAATTCGACCGGTTTACAATGGCACTATTTCTCATCACGGGCTATGTTTTTATTGTGGTATCCCGCCAGAAATCGGGATTAGGGTACGCCCCGCATC
>JABLXV010000050.1 GCA_013177895.1 Brevinematales bacterium
ACGGATCACCCCCACGCATGTGGGGAATACTATAGCGTCCTGAATAACCTGTTTTCCTTGTCCGGATCACCCCCACGCATGTGGGGAATACTATAAGGGGGGTGTCGGTTCCGACATAGGTTTCGGATCACCCCCACGCATGTGGGGAATACTTTTTGACATCATCATCGACCGGAACGTCAGGCGGATCACCCCCACGCATGTGGGGAATACGATTGCATCCCCGTTGCGCATATTGGTGACATCGGATCACCCCCACGCATGTGGGGAATACAGAGTATCTCAGGCCGGCGCAGCCGATTAAGGCGGATCACCCCCACGCATGTGGGGAATACATCTCTTCTTCATTACGTGATTTTCCACCTACCGGATCACCCCCACGCATGTGGGGAATACGAATAGAGTAGGTTCGATAGCTTGCTTATTCCCGGATCACCCCCACGCATGTGGGGAATACGCGAAAAATGAACCCGTATTGGAGATGCCTTACGGATCACCCCCACGCATGTGGGGAATACTTGATGATGTGCTTAATGAATTGCACCCGCTACGGATCACCCCCACGCATGTGGGGAATACCTTAGCGTTCCCAGCGCGAAAGACGGGCTTTTCGGATCACCCCCACGCATGTGGGGAATACTACTTTGCTCCGGCGTAATGCGTGATAATACCCGGATCACCCCCACGCATGTGGGGAATACTGTCCGGTATCCTTGGCGACGTGTCCGGTATCCGGATCACCCCCACGCATGTGGGGAATACTAGGTATTTCACAACCGCCTTCTGGAGCGCGTCGGATCACCCCCACGCATGTGGGGAATACTAAGTCTGCAATTCTCGGAGTTTCCGATAGTCCGGATCACCCCCACGCATGTGGGGAATACTGACCGCCGGGCGATGACGATGAAGCTCGATACGGATCACCCCCACGCATGTGGGGAATACCCAATATTTCAAACACCGTGGTAGCAAATATGCGGATCACCCCCACGCATGTGGGGAATACTTGATGATGTGCTTAATGAATTGCACCCGATACGGATCACCCCCACGCATGTGGGGAATACTTCCGATTTCCGTTTCAGGGGTTCTACTAAACCGGATCACCCCCACGCATGTGGGGAATACCATAACCCTAGCGCAAACGAAGTTTTACCCAACGGATCACCCCCACGCATGTGGGGAATACTCCTGGCCGGTGGCCATAATCCCGCTTCGAAACGGATCACCCCCACGCATGTGGGGAATACCCGGCGGGCGGTACACCAGTATCGCTGGAATGCGGATCACCCCCACGCATGTGGGGAATACATCGCGACCTCGTTAGCCGCGCTCGTCAACACCGGATCACCCCCACGCATGTGGGGAATACGTATCTGGAACCGGCGCGTTTCCGAAACGCACCGGATCACCCCCACGCATGTGGGGAATACTCTATTGTTAAACCTTCTTAACCGCTACCCCTTCCCTTTCTTTACCGGCTTGCTGAGTAACGTTATCCCGTCGAAATCCAACGCTTCCCGCTCAGGGTCGCCGTTTACCAGTATCCGGTATCCCTGTTCCGTCGCGGCGTTGTGCACCATGATCGCGTCGAGTTTCCAATCCCGGCAAATTTTCTCCCATAACTTATCCCTTACACGGGCGTTGACGGTCGAGACAAATACGCCGCTTTTTACTTCAATAGCTAACCGCGACATCGCGCCCCTCTGGGAGGGCTTCGATTTCTCCATCATAATCACTACCATATATCACATCCTTGAGATCCGGAATGATCCGGTTCATGATCTTGCACTCCTTGAACTTATCCCTGCAACGGTAACGGACTCTCCTTTCGATTTCGTCGGTTCCTTCTTTCACCGTCTCGAATGCGATCGGGATAGTCGTATCCGTTTTATATAGATCTGCGATGTCGTACACGAACGACAACTGCTTTCCGGTATGGACAAATCCTATCCCCGGCGACAGCCCGCATGCGAGAATAGCCGCGTGAACAATCCCATAGAGACAGGCGTGGGCGGAGGAAAGCGCCCGGTTCAGCGGATCGGCGTAATTCCATTCCTCTTGTTTATAATGCCTCCCTTCCCACTCAACCCCGTACAATTCTGAAAACTCCCCGTAGGACTTCCTGACACGCGCTCCTTCCATCCCGCGCAACTGCTCGATCGAGTAATCTTCATTGAGGACGTTTTCATGGAACCGTTTCTGGTACATCGTCCTGACCGCTTTTTCGCGGGTAACCAGGTTCGCCCATATCTCAGCCTGTTTCAATAGATTCCGGGCCGAGTAGGTCCGGCAATTACCGAAACAATACATCCGTACCCCCTGCTCTCCCGTCCATGCTATCAGGCACCTGCACTCGGATATCCGTTTCACCGCCTCGTGCGTGATCGATATGCCCGGCCCCAGCATGAGTATAGCGAGTGATTCGATGGGTATCGGTACCACCTTTTCGAGGAAGTGATATCCTACTGTGCTTCCGTGCTGGTCGATCAGTCCCTTCTCGAAGTAGAGATAGGTCCAACAATCCTCATACTTCGGGAGTTCCTGAAGATCGCGATTTTTCATACATGACTCCTTCCCTCCCTGCTTGCCTACTTATATGGACCCGTATAGACCCTCCTTTTTGCGTAACGCCTATCCGCGCGGGCGAAACTCAGCGGTACGTCGAAAATATTATCGTTACCTTCGGTAAATTCCTCCGTATCGCGCTGGGTCATAATCCCGGCGCCGGCTTCGGTGAATTCCCGTTCCGCTTCCTCCCTCGTCGTATAAACACCCTGATATACCGGACCCGACGGCAGACAGCATTTCCTCCCGAAGTACAGAATCCATTTCGGGTCACGGAGCGCATCCCCTACCCTATTGAGGAAATCTTCCTCGCCTTCCAGAATTACCCCAAAATCCGCGTCTGTCAGGAAGAAACACGTATACGGATGGCAATCTTTGGAACCGCCGCCGGCTTTTTTCGTATCACGCACGGTATGATAATCCGAAAGCAGATTAATGTCGATTGTTTCCCCTTCCCAACGGGGATGCGGCTTTCTTTTCCTCAGGACATCCATTTTCAGCCTGTTAAATTGTTCGAGGAATCCGGGCTCGCCCGGCGACCCCCGTCCGATCCCAAGAGCGGAGGCGCACAATCCCGCTATCGCGCTTTTTGTCGGGAAAAAACCCGTATCCCGGTTGTATTGCGTCCCATGAGTTCCCCATGACTGCAACCACCCCCGTAATCGCAGCGCAAGATATTTAATCGACATAGGCGGTCGCCTTTTCTATTAGTTTATCTAACGAAATATCCGGGATCGCAGCCTTCAGCGCGGCGGTCATTCCCCAGTTTTTCTCCAGGTTATCGTATTCCGTCAGCATCGCGTCTTTCGAACGATCGAAAATACCGCTGTCTTTATATTGGGTGATCGGTTTCTCGAACGCGTTGATCAACTGCACGGGGTGACCCTTTTCTCTTACCACGCAAAGAACGTATCCCGGCAGGGTGTTCCCGTTCATGGAGTTGCGGCGGGCGATCGGGACCGCGAGAAGCACAGAACGGATAAAACTGGCAAGGACTTCTTTCCGTTCTTCCTTCGACATGACTCCGAGGTGCTTATCGTCGGACAGCTCGTCCATGTTAACCGCGCAGAAGCGGTAATAGGTCGCGGAGTTGAACTCGAGCGTCCCGATATGCCCGGCTCCGGTGATATCCTCCTCCTGCTCGTCGTCCACCGCGGTAAAGTAGTCGATCTCGTTATCAGCCTTATGTGTGGATAAGGCGTGCGAAAACACCGCAGCCCCTTCGATTTTCAGCTCGGGACTGCTCGCCACCATCCTCCCGAATAACGCGATATCCGCGGCATCCTTCATAATATTGTAATGATCTTCTTTGAATATCTTATCCAAATCTTTTACGTTCCTGTTTTTCGCGTAAGTATCGCAAATCAGGTCGATTTCCTGATCGGTCGTGAAAAGCAGGGTGGAAAGTTTTGTCGCCGCCTTTTTATCGATTTCACCGATCTTTCCGCTAATATCCTTCAAAGCTTCGGCGATTTCTTCTTCCTTAAAACCTCTCTTTATTAAACCTTGCGTTATCGGTTCGACGACGAGTTTTGTTCTTTTCCCCCGGAAAAGTTCGGGCGAATATTCCCTCGCCATGAGCCGAACGACACTTTTCCAGCATTGGCTGGATACCCTCGCTCTCTGTACACCGCCGAAAATCGCGGTCTTGGGAGACCCCAGATCGTCGCGGTTTAAGCACGTAACCGGAAAAGATTGCAAAATGTGTAATTCCAAATGTTTCATATTTCGCCTCCTACGCGATTTTTAATCTGAGCGGTTTTATCATCAGCATTCCAAAACCGAAAGCCTTTGCCGTGCCGATACCGTGATAAAATGCTTCTCTGAACTTATCCCTGTCCGTCACCCGGATCGCTCCCGAAAAACGCATCCCGATATGAAGCCCCGGAGCTCCTTTTTTGTGGAATCTCCCATTCGCGGCATGTTCGACCGAAAGGGACGGACTGTCGAGAATTTCGAAACCCGACTGCTCCGCCTTTCGCTTTAGCCATTCTATTTGACCTTCGTAATTCAAGATCGCTGCTCTCGTTCCATTCGGTTTAAGATTTCCCTTGGCATCGAAACTTTTTATTTTTCTCGTGGGATTGGCGATCAGATCGAACAGGTAGAGATCGTAATTGAGAAAGTTATCCGCAATCCGCTTGGTCTCGATACACTCGGACGGACACCATTCGGGCCGCATGGGTTCCTCGTCACTCAGAATAAATAAAATGTATCCATTATGTGAATGCTCAAGCCTGCTCTGAAAACAGCGTTTTTCACGGTCGCCGGGAAACATCTCCCATGCCGCTTTATGCCATGCGTAATTATCGAAAAACCTCAACTTAGCGGCATCCTCGTGGTTCAGGAAAACCCGTGATAAGTACTTCATACGCCCTCCTTATCCACACGACGGGGATTCCAGAAGGATTTCGCCCATTCGGTTTTTACACGGTCGCTGTCATACTCCCATTTCTTTAAATCCCTTTCCAGTGTCTGATACGGAATTCCCACATCCTTCTGCTTCGCATAAAAAACCACTCGGGTCAACCTATCGAAAATCTCTTCACCGTTCGCGGCGAGTAAATAAACAAATCTTTTAGTTACCGGTCCGAAATCAGTATGAGATTCGGTGCCTCTTTCAATCATCCCTTTTCTCTCATCATCGCTTAAAAGACGGTAAAATACATCGCCCATATTTCCTGTTTCGGTATTCGTGTGATGATTTGCGTAAAGCCCAGCGACAACCTGAACTATCCGCGCACCGAAATCGTCGCCTAACCCGCCGAAATAAGCCAGGTGCGGCCAAGCCTTCCTGCGTTTCGATTCGATCAGTGCACAACGTAGATCGGCCATCAGCCCCTTGTCATTTTTATGCCTCTCGAGGTATTCAGTCAATGCTGACATTATGATCCTCCTTATCTTTGATTTCAAATCCGGTTAAAACTCTCCATCCGATCGCAAACGCCTGAAGCGCACGGGCGGAATGATTTTCACAGCACATCTGGTAAGCATTGATCGCTGTTTTAAAAACGATATCGTGCCATTCCTTTTCCAGTCCTTCGACTACGGTACGGTTTCCCGTCGATCCGGCAATTGTGAAAAGCAGGTCTTTCTGGGATTCAAGCAGAGTCCAGAATATTCCCGACGCTTTCCCAGATAAATCCGCCTGAACATTGAGAATTTTATAATACTGTTTGACCGCTCCTTTGAGCCGCCAATCCCTTTTTTCGGCGAAATCGATTCCTTTTTCATAATACTCGCGCCCGCGATCGGTTAGCATCCGCCCCGGAATATGATATATCCCCTCCGACGCGTCGAGGAACTTTTGCTGATAACGCGCGAAACCGTCGATAATCAAATCGAAGTCTTTATCTCCCCTGAGCCTTCTCAGGCATAACGGCCCGCCCTCCTGATAATCATCTTTTACAATTATTACCGATTGAAGGTCACGCCACAACGCCTTTTCGGGACTGTACGGCATCAGGAAGGATTTCTCCTCTTTTTTCCCCTGTTTAACTCTGCGTACGGATGACGTGATTTCCCTCGGGAAATCGGGAAATTTCGGATACTTGAATCCCTCTCCGAAAAGCATTTCATATTCCCCGGGGATTAGTTTGATCCAACGCGAAAGCGATACCAGCCTTCCCATGTAGGTGCGAGAGGCGTTTTCCGCCTCGGGTGAATCGGGATCGGGAGACGTTGGGTACATCTCCCATACCGGCTTGCCGTAATCGAACCCGCTATAATGTTTATTCAGGTCGTCCCGCACCGGGAGGTTCAGTACGATGGTATCGAGAAGATTACCACCGCCAATGAAACAATGGATCATCGAATCATCGGAACAAGGAGCGTCCATATTCCCCACCTGTTTCGTAGCCGTTCCGTTCCATTCCGTTACCCCGAGTCCGCCCCCAAGCGAATAACACTGGTATGTAAGGAGAAGCAGGGCGAGTTCGTCGTCGGGGATTTTCCTCACATCGTCCGAAATGCTCTCGTTGTCGAAAAACGTGGTGCTGTTCCCGTTGGCGATATCGAAATCCATCTTAGAGACCGGGTTTCTGGGTGATTTGGGATTCAAACCGGCGATTTGTAGGAACGGGGTCGAGGGGTGATAGAGTTCGAAGTAGTCTTTCCACTTTGAGAGGTAACTGGGAACCTTTTCAGCCAGCAATTTCACAGAATTTTCCCATTCCTCGAAGTTATTTGGGCCGTCGAGTGCCGCGTGGGCGATACAGGTGAAAAGCCGCATCAGTGCGACCCGTTCGTAAGGTTTGACCGAAAGGTCGGGATAGAGTGCCCCTTTTGTAAAGACGTTTAGGAGCGATATTATTGTAGGTAACCCGTCAGCGGCCGTAACGGGTATCCACGGATCGGAGACAAGATTCATATTAGCCTCCTTCGATTTATTTCATTCTTGAGTATTATTCTTTTACAATTCTGACACCTATTTCATCGTTAAATGTCAGCTGGGTGCCTTTTTTCAATCCTTCCGTTTCTATAAAACCGTCGACTTTTAACAATCCTATCCGATGCGTATCCGGTATATTAACGAAATGGAGGCAGTTTGTATTATCTTCGAAGTAATAACATGGCAGTTTTACCATGTTTCGATAGACCGCTTTTAACTTCCCAATACCCTTCGCCTTCAGGCTCACAACACTTCCATCCATCAATTCGACATCTTCGCCGGCAATACTTACTGCAAGCACAAGCTGGATTTCCGGCACCCCGAATATTCTTGTCTTAGCGTTCAATTCGTTATCATCATGTGGTTTTATCCCAAAAGGGTTCATGCTCATGAGAGCCTTATCCTTAAATGTTTTCTTTTTTTCTATCATCTCCTTTTTCAGTTCCGTCCATCCCGACGGTTCCTCGTCTTTATCCTGATATGTATTCTCAATGGCTTCCCGGATACCGCCGGGAATTATCACAAACGTCATATCCTTCCAAACTTCCCATGTCCGAAGTAAGACATAAGGATCGTATACATAGCTTTTTTTACTCAAAGCGTTCCTTATTTCCTTTCCAGTTAGAAGCCTCATTTCATCGAAACCGGAGCTTTCCTCGATAATCCATACCTCCGGTCCGGATATATTTCGATATCCGCGTTCATGCCGCCAAAGACGCCCGATCCGCTGCAGGAGCATGTCAGTAGGCGCGAGCTCGGTGATCAACAGATCAGCATCGATATCGACGCTTTGTTCTACAATCTGGGTGGAAACCAACATGCTGCCCTGTCGTTCTTTTCCGTCTTTTCCCAGGTACACCATCCAATCGTTTTCTATTTCCTCACGCCGGTAGAACGGGAACCTCGAATGAAGGAGGCCTTTCTTAATACCGGATTTCAATTTGTTGGAAATTTCCCGATAGGATTCAATAGCACTATCCACCGTATCACAGATCCAGAGAATGTTCACTCCGTTCTTGGCGAGTCTGACCGCATTGTCGAGGGCTTCCACTCTATCGATAAAGCGAATTGCTACGTCCTTATCTTGAGGCGGCAAAATAGTAACAGGATCGATATTAAATCCGTTAACTGTCCCTGTTATCAAAGGATAAGAATCGATCTGTTTATTCATTTCCGTGAATCCCAACAATTCATTTCTCCGGGCGCCCGTTAAAGTCGCGGAGAGGATAATCACGGTGCAGTTCAATTCCAGCAAAACCTTACAAAGCTCGTCAATCAGGGTTCCTGTGTAAAGATCGTAGGAATGCACCTCGTCGATGATCACCACTTTTTCCGCCAACGCGAAATCCCGTACAAAAAAATGCTTTACCGCGAGAACCGCCATCAGCGCCTGATCTACCGTCCCCACTCCGACCGGCGCAATCAGCGAGCGTTTAGAGCCGGCAAACCAATCGATACTCTCGGTAGTGCTATTCTCAGGCTCGGTCAAATCGGTCATCAGCCATGATTGACCGTGAATCAGCCTAATCTTCTTGCTTTTACCGGCAATATTTTCTATAAACTCGCCTATTCGAGAATAAATACGGTTACTGGTCAACTGCGTGGGGAGCGCGAAATACAAACCTCGCGCTTTACCGGACGAGATCAAACGATATGCGGCGTCCAGCGCAGCTTCCGTTTTTCCCATTCCCATCGGTGCTTCGATGATATAGAGACCTGGTTCCGCTATAGATTCACTCGACGCTCGTTGAAGCGAGTTAGGGGATTTTATCTTCGGGAACAATGCCGAAAAAACCAGGCCGGATTGTACGTTATTGAGTGAAAAATCGATGTCGGATAGGACCCTTTCAATGAGTCCGTTCACTTCATTTTTATTGCAATTTCTATCCTGGGGAAAATAATATTCGTTCGAGCCAATCCAATCGGCGACCGTCGTAAGTCCGGCGAGCCATAGCAGGATTGAGGGAATTCTTCCCTTTTCATAATCCTTATCTTCGAACTCTAAAGTATATACGGGTTTTCCGAATTCTTTCCAAAGTTTGATAAAAAGCGATAGTCTTTCATTCTGCCACTCGTCATCTTTCATCCCAAAAGCGGGGCCGACACCCTCCTCGGGACAATCGAGCCAATTACCGTGATGGGAAGCAAGAGCACAGGCCAGCATGACCGCATCCCGGCGCTTAATATTCCGCTCTTTATAAGCGTGAATCAAAATTCTTTGCAGGGCATAGTTCGAGATCTTTGAATGATCTTTTTCATCCCTATCCCAAAATTCATCAAATGCCCTTTTTGTTAAATCATTTTTATTCAACCAAGCCAAGCATTTTGATTGAAACCCGGAAGATATCTTTCCCGCATCATGAAGACTAGCAAGCAAGGATAACATTTCTTTTTTTAGATGATGATTACCGGTTAAGAAGGGAAAATGCTTTGAAATTGCTCCGGCTGTCAACCCGACTATGAGCGAATGATGGAAAACATCGATACCTGGGATATCTTCTTTCGTCGTTTTCGACCAAAAGTATTTTATTGAATTAATGCTCACTATCGACCCCTTTAAAAAACAAAAACTCATTCTATTCCTGTAAGATAAATTATAGCATTTTAACTAGGACATATATTGTCCCTAGAGATATGTATATTACCTTTTCACATTTAATCGTGATTAGAACCAATAACCCTTAGAAAGCATATTACATCTTTTTCGGGGTTTTCGCTGTCCTGCGGAATTCTTCGAGTATGGAATGGATGGTTACGGGCATTAGAAGCTCCTATTACTCATCTTTATCGATATCGATATCAGTATCAAAATCTCCATTATATTCTGTACTTTCAAAATATTCCTGAACATTATTATTTTCACTTTCATTATAACTTCTATAACTTGTAGAAGGAAATATCCCGTATAAAAATACTGGAATATCTTGAAAAGTTTTATATCCTAAATCATCAAGTTTATCCTTTATTGCTGGGGTATTCTGGAAAAAATTCCATAAATCATTGGTATCGACAATATATGCTCCATTGAGGAGTTTACTTCTTTTTTTCCAAATATTCGGGTTTTTTGTTATTGCACCCCAAATATTTAATCCATTGAAAGGATCAGGATACTTAACATAGTCAATTTTTAATTTTATGATTATATGTTCTGCTTCTCTCGCTCGGATTGTATCTCTCATAATACCCTCCTAAAACAAACTCAATTCTTCCTCGAGCACTCTGCCGATCACTTCGACCGGTGCGTTTGATATCTCGAACGGGGATACGTAGAAGTATTGCGGTTTATAGTCCGCGTACCCTACCCGCTTGATCTGGTAGTATATTTTAATGTGCGGCCAGCCTTCAGGGTGATACCATTCTTATGCGATCCTGTCATGGTATTCCGGAGATTGCCGGTAGTTCTGATCCTCCGGGATAATCAGTTTCGTTCTTATAAAGCTCGTTCCGAATTCGTAGTACGGGCCGTGATCTCCGATTACAATCCGCTCTACCGGCGAGGCCAAGACCGCGCCGTCAGGGAGCTTGATTTCTTTCCGCTTATCGAATCCATTAATGAATACGATCCGGGCGTATATACCGCGGATTATCTCGCTTTCGATCGTGTTCAGGCAGTTATAATCCCGCTTCTCGTTCACCTTATGCCAGTATTTCCGCCATACGAAAGCTTCCTTATCGCTCACCTTGAATTGTTGGTTACCGTATATGATATCCATTAAAAAGACTCCGACTCGCAGGACGCGAGAAGTCCCGCGGGCGCATGGACGCGCAGGAGCGGGGCGATACTTCATTTTATTCTTTTGTATATCAATTAATTCCTTTTTTATTAATGTTTTCATCTTTATCCTTATCCAATAATAAACTCGCATAATCACCTTTTTTTATGTAAGGAAATAATAGTTTTGCAAGATTAGTGCCTTTTTCCTTCTCATAACCAATAAGAAATCTATAAAAATTATCTAGCGTAACATATTCTAAATGTGCGCTATAATCTTTAAAAAATAAATCGACAGCATTATTTAGTACTTCAAAAGATATATTATTTTTATTTGAGTAAGAAATCATTTCTTTAAGCATATTAAAAAAAGACTCTTTGATTTTATTTATTTTCATTATAACCTCCGACTCGCAGGACGCGAGAAGTCCCGCGATCACATGGAGGTGATAGAGCGGGGCGACACTATCTAAAATTTATTCCAGATTATTAATTCTCAATATCTTCAACGTTTGAAATAATTTCATCCCATGATATTTCTTTTTCTTCATCCATTATTTCTTTCTTACGAAAACCATCGTAATCTATCTCTTGTTCAATATTTTGAGCTATTTCTAATTGTTTTATTTCAATTTCTATCTGCGATATTCTATAAATATTACTGTTTATTCGCTCAGTCATTCTTACTAAATAAGCCTTGTCTTTTAGACATTCACAAACTCTATTATCATCTAATAATTCCTCAATGTCGATTTTCAATGAGTTTATCTTTTTCTTTATCTCGTATTTATCCATACTTTATTCTCCTTTCCTACGTATTGAAGCTTGTATTCGGCATTTTAGCCGGATGAAGTACCGCAGGCGCATGTATGCGCAAGAGCGGGACGACACTATTCATTCTGACTTTTTATATAATTCCATGAAAGTATTATTGTTAATAAAAGACTTACCTTTATTTTCAATCCCTCTAGGAATAATAGAAATAATCTCATTATCAGAATATTCAATATCGTATTCAATATTTGGTAATATCTTCACCCCTTTTCTTTCACAATAATCTTTAATCATCTTATCATCCATAAAACCTCCTTTCAAATGGACGCGCAAGAGCGGGACGACACTTTATCTCTAGACGTATATCACAATTTCAATCGTCACTCGATTCATTTGCAGCGGCAAGGCTGTCATCCTTATTATCCCGTTCATTCTCCGGGAAGGCATTAAGGCCCGGTATCTCTCTAGACTTTTTGTCTTTTTTCCATTCATTATGGTCGGCTTCTTTCAATCCGTCAACCTTCTGCTTCGGGATCATCACGTGATCTACCGTCGGCTTCTTTTCCTCTTTCACCTCCGCCGACTTCGGCGGCTCTGCCGGCAACGGTTCAGGTATGGGCGCTTCTATCTGTGTATTGACTTCCGTATCCTCTTCCGGCTTCGCTTTATACATGACTTTACTGAAATCCGGGGTGTATTCCGCCTTGATCTCTTCCCTCGCTTTTTGAAGGTTCTTTGCCTCATTCTCCCCGAGATCGGTTCTCTCGTTCTCGGAATGGATTGATTCTTCTAGGGCCATTGGTACTCCAAGATAGGATCTGGAAGCCTGAAAAGCGTAAAAACTCAGTAGTACCAATATAGGAAAAAATGCCTGTGGAAATATGATGAATGAAATAGGAATGATAAATGAAATCCCGAACAAGACAGTAAAAGCCAGAATAAATACTAAAGCAATAATATTATTTCCTTTCCTTACCATCTTGTTTTTTGGGTTTTTAAGAAACATATACCGCATTATAAAGTGCAGAAATATCAAATAGCCTAATACGGCATAAATTATTGCAACTATTCCTGCTACGATCACGTTGTTAAATAATAATCCCGTAGCGCTTAGAATAATCATAAAGATAACCGCGCCGGCATGATAGTTCTTATCCCTGTGCTCCTTATCAATATCATCCCATAGTATCTTAAAATTACTGTCGGATACGTTCTTTAAACTTGGAACGAATGACCTTACAAAATATTGTACCCGGGCCTCAAAACTGGTAAATATACTCATTAATCCGAGACTTAAAAAAAGAACAAAAAGGCTCATATAATATGTGTTTACTACATATTCAATCTTGTCTATTGTTCCCGCTTTATTTAGGTCAATCACAAGAGGCTTCTTGAATACGTCCTTTTTAAGGTCAAAATTATCTTTCAGGATTGTGTTCAAATTGAAAGCCGCAGGGTCTTTAATTCTGGATACTATTGTCGGAACAAATAATATTCCAATAGAAATTATGATTAGTATAATACCTATTATACCCCGACCTAGAGCTTCGTTCTGTTCCTGTGCCATATCGTTACTCTCCTTTTAATCTACCGGTTTAAATGAGATCGGACCTTCTTCGTATATACCGCCGGGGACATACCCGGTAGTAATATCCCTCCCTGCCGCCTGTAATATAAATTTGAACTTCGGAAGATTGATTATCTCTGAGGCCATGACTACCTTGTCCTTTATGATCTTTCTGTCGATCGACGCGCTCGCGTCCGACGTCTTGGATATACTCACGCCGGCCAATTCTTCCAGATATTCCGCTTCACCAATCTGATTGGAAAAATTCTCCGCAGTTTCATAATCTGCCATTGAAAAGATTACCCTCGTTCCGCAGGCGTTCACTATCGTCTGGGTCAGGTTGTCCCCGTAGATCTGTTTCAGCTGGCCGATGTCCTGGATCGCCGGCCATAATGATAATCCCTTCGAACGTCCCTGAGTAAGCCCTTCTACTATCGAAGGCAGGAATTGAAGCGTTCCGATCTCGTCCAGGAACATATAGATCCGCCGGTCAAGATTATCTTTCCTTCCTAAAATCTCTTTGATCAGCAGGTCAATAAATAGGGAAAGAACGGGTTTGATAGTGTCTCTGATAGAAGCATAGCTCGAGACAAAAATAAATCCACCACCCTTTTCGTCTCCCTTCTTTTCTACCCAATCAGCTATCGAAAAGTCCCCATTAACGTCCTGCATATACATTAGCGCTTCTGTGTATTGAGAAAGAACGGCCATGATACCCATTGTTTGATTAGAATCAGGCTTTGCTATAAATGCTTTCGCTCCTTTTTCATGTTCTTCCACAATCTCTGCAATTCTAACCCAATCACCAGTTAATTCTGTAAATATCGTTTTATTATTTCTTAAACTAATAAAATTCTTTGTATTCTTATTTGCTTCTTTAATTACTGCTCTAAGTACCCTTAAAGCACCCGTAGTCCAAAACCGATCCTGATTATCAATATTTTCTGTTACTAGTGAACTTGCAATTTGATTTATATAGAATATTTTTTCGTTTTCATTATCATTTTTATCAATATCATTAAATAAGTTCCATTGAAGACAGCGTTTATCAAGCGGATTAAATATCAGGTCCGTATCCGGATCGTAAAACTTCGAGATATAATCCCCTTTAAAATCGTATACTACCGCTTTCGCCTTCATTTCTTTCAGCTGCTTCAAAACGTAATAAAAATGCAGGGACTTCCCTACCCCGGGCCGCCCTACCGTAAAAACATGCTCCGTAATATTCCGAAGCGGTATAAATTTATCCCCAATCTCTATTATCCCGCCGTTATCGATATCATACTGTTTATACTTTGCTTCATACTCCGCGCCTGGTATGATCCTTGTCCCGCGCCGGTAATGTAGTTTTTGAAGCCATTCGTTGACTATGTTTTCATCTTTTACCTGTTCTTTTTTATCCGGTTCATTCTTTCCAAGAAGTCCCATACATACTCCTTAAAATAAATCCTGCTGACCCATTACTATTATTTTATAATGTGTTTCGAAAATCTTATTTTTGAGATAATCCGTTTTCGTAATAACAATTCCCTGCCGTTCCTGTTCCTTCAAGACCTCTTCCCACATCTTTATATACTCTTCGGGCAACTTTATAGAGACGTTCGGTTTTTTTCTATTCTTACTCTTTTCCGGTTCCTTATTATTTCCGGCGTCGGCTTCCTTGAATAATTCCATTTCTCACGTCCTTATGAATTGATCACGGCTTCCCGAACCTGTTCTTTAGAAAAGTTAGAGAATGCCCCGCTTTTTGCCTCTATCTGAATAACCGGAACACCTTCAATAAATATGTTTTGTAAGCGTTCCTGCACTTCGTTAATCTTTTTTCTATCCCAGCCGGTCTCCCTTGATATCACTTCTTGACTGGCAAGCCGCTTTGCAGTCGGGGATTTTTTCATATCAAAAAGGATATCAACATATTTAATAAGATCCTCTTTCTCAATAAATGTGGATACTTCCTCTTCACTGATCAGTCCGGAATGAAGCGCCGGTATCTCTCCGATTATATTTCCTAAATCGGGAATTCCAGAATCTGAATTACTATTATCAGAAGTTTTAGAAGAATCTACTATGTTAAAGTCCGTTTTCATTTTTCTTTTATCATTCCATTCCTTGATCCTGTCGAATATCCTGATCTTGTCGAATGAAAGACTCCCGCTAGTCTTTATAATCCATACCTCAATCATAATCGCAATGATTGCAAGGAATATTCCGAGAAAGATATTGTAGTTTTTAACCCCCAAGACATCGCCTGTTTCTATGAACGCATTTATCGAAGCTATCTTTTCACCTTTATTAGTCGATGAATAGGATAATAAGGTTTTCGATACTTCATCTTTTTGAGCGGTCCATTTCGCGTAATCTTTCTTTGCATTATCAAGTTCTTTCCTGAGTGTTGAATTGGTTGCGATCGTAGAAAGTTTCTTAATGTTATCTTTTGAAGCGTCAATAAGAACCTGAATATCATCGAGTTTCGTCTTGTAATAAACCTTCGTTGAATTATCTTCCGTCGCTGTTACGCTCTGACTTTTTACTGAAACAATGATAAACGAAAAAGAAGCGAAAAGCGAAAAGGCTAATAATACTATAAATATAATAAGATTAACAAGCCATTTCTTCTTTACCTTCCATCCCTCTTTGAATTCTTCATAAGCATTCACTTTCCCTAGTTCGAACGTAACCGCGATCACGGCGAATACAATCTGAATTGGAAGGCTGGAACCGAAATTCCAAAATAGCTGTATGGAAAGAAAAGCCGATATTGAGAATAAGATTAAATGAATAATCTGCTTAGTTACGGTATTCTTTTTTATATTCTCGTCTCGTATGAATTCTTCTTTCTGCATGAAAAGCTCCTATTATGGTCTATTATTATAGATTAAAACTTAAAATCAGAATATATTTTCTACGAAGAATATTTCAATTATCCTAAAAACTACGTAGGACTTACTGAGTTTCTACGTAGAAAATAATCCCTTTGCATAGAAACTACGTAGAAAATATTATTTCTACGTAGAACTTCAAAACCTTGCGTAGAAACTACGTAGATCGAACGTAGTTTCTACGTAGAAAATCTAACCCTTGCATAGAAACTACGTAGAAATTATTTCTTCAATGCGTTGACGATCTCATTGTAAATTTTCACAAGATAATCAATGCCATCTACTACTGTAGAAGTGTTTTTCTTCACCTCTTCGATATCTTTCTCTATTTTATCCATTCTTAATTCCTGGTTTTTCATCTTTTCATCAATTTCAGCCTGCTTACGGTTAATATTATCATTGTAATTCCTTATGCTATCTTCAAATACAACGATATCCTTAATTTGCTGCCTGATTTTTCCAGTATCGGCAGCTACCGAACGGATTTGAGCACCTAAATCATCCGTCTTTTCAAAGAGATTTGAGGCTATTTCTCCAAAATTAAGGTTTTTTTCCCCTTTATACCCCTTACTCTCCCGAAAATACTCAAAAAGTATAGTTTTTATCTGGGTAGCAGTGGGATCCTTCTTTGTAAGATATGTATTGAGGATTTTAAGTTCCTCTTCATTTACCCGTAAAGGGATGATTCCCGGCTTATTTACCATTATTTTTTCCTGTTTTTCTCTTGAATTTATCTATTATATCATGTATTACTATTGTATGTCAATAGTATTACACATGTATATCGTAATATATTTTTAATAATCTTTAATATTGGATAAATATCTGAATATTAGGGGCATTTATTATGTCAGGATATATATGTATATTATATGTATTACACTGTATGTCTCTATAAATAATTATATATCTATGAATAATATAATATATGTATGTCGTATATGTATTACTTCTTATAAATGCAACTTGTTGCGTTAAGTGTGACTTAAATTTATTCCAATTTACGCTTGACATTACGCCGATTTTTATGCTATACTGCTTTCGATGTGCGGAGGTTTGTATGGTTTCCATCGGTATGCCCTACGAAAATTACAAAGACTATGAACAGGATACTTACCATCTCAAAGGTGTTGAATCTAACGATATTCTACTCATGGGATCGCTTTATAAGGAGCTCGAGCTATCAAAAATGGACGATAAAGTGTTCCGTCGACTCGCCCTGGGCGAATCTATGGACGGAACCCCTCTCGTCCAGACCGCAGTGAAAAATACCCATGAGAAAAATGGACGCGAGATTTTCAATGCCGCTCATAGGCCCGGTACAGACTTTACTTTCTCTCCTCATAAATCAGTCTCGCTCGCCGCCCTGCTCTCCCCGGATCCCGCCGTCCGACAGGCCGTACGCGAAGCACATGATAAAGCCGTCGCCTCCGTCGCTAAGTATATCGAGAAAAACCTTATCCAGGTCCGTGACGTCCGAACCTATATCGATGTAAATGGGAACCCCCAGAAGGTCACTAAACGGATCAATACCGGGAATATGATCGCCGCCGCCATCACTCACTATATCTCCCGCGATAACGATCCCCAGCTCCATACTCACCTCGTCATTTTCAATCTTACAAAAGTACCCGAGACTACAAAATTCGGCTTCAATTTCAAAGCGATCGCGAATGAGAAACTTTTCAAGAATAGAACCCTGCTCAATAATCTCTACGATAACGAACTCTCTCATCAATTACAAAAACATGGCTTCGAGACCGGACGAATTAAAAATAGATATGCCTCCCTAAAAGTCGATGAGAAAGCGATCGAATACTACTCAAAACGACGCCACGCAATAGAAATAAAAGCCGAACAGATTAAAAAAGATTATCCGAATGCCTCTTATGGCCAACGCCTCATGAAAGCCGCTCTTATGACACGCCGAGAAAAAGGCGAGGACGGCCTCGACCTGCCCGGCATGATCACTAAATGGCAAGCCGATATCGAAAAAAACGGTTTTATCATAGATCCCGCCCGCCAGGCCGAACCGGCGAAATTACAGTATACCCCCCGCCAGTATATAAAATATGCTATCAAAAACATCTTCGAACATGAGTCTACCTTCACGCAGCAGGACGTACTCAATCAGGCTTCCCGCCTTTCTGCCGGCCAGGCTTCACTGTCCAGCCTTATTTCCGCTTGGGAGAAAATGGTTGAAAAGAATACGCAGGTCCGCGAAGAAAAACTCACGAAAGATAATATCCTGCTCGGCGAGCTTCTGGGAGAAAAGGTCTATACCACGAAAGAAGTATTCCAGGAAGAGAAAAAGATTATCCGGATTGCGAAGGAACTACATAAGTCAGCCATGCCCGTCGTCTCTAAACTCTATATCGATCAGGAACTCGAAAGGAAGGCCGAGCTCGCAAAACTCTCTAATCAGTCAGGACTTACGAAAGGTCAGAAAAACGCAGTCCGGAAGATCCTCGACGGATCACGTATCACCCTCGTCCAGGGCGACGCCGGTACCGGTAAAACGACAATGGTTAAAACCGTCGCAGATATCCTCTCCAAACACTCGAGGAAGGGAATCATCGGGCTCTCGTATACCGGAAAAGCTGCTTATGAACTCTACCGGAATGGAGGAATCGATTCTATGACTATCGATAGCTTCCATCGGAAACCGGATATCAAACTCGATAATAAAATAGTGATCGTAGATGAGTCGTCCATGCTCTCCTCAAAAGCGTTCCTCAAGGTCCTCGACAGGATTACCCCTACTACAAAGATCGTCCTGATCGGGGACTATAAACAGCTTCAATCGATCGGGCCCGGGAATACATTCGACAATCTCAGGAAAACAGTAGGCTCCGCGATCATGAATGAGATCATCCGGCAGAAGCCGAACCCCTCTTACCTCGAGGTGGCCGCGAGAATGTCCCGGCTGGATAGTGAAAAGGCGTTTGCGAAAATGAAGGATATGGGAGCGCTTGTCGAAACTACGAATGATAACTATATCGGGAAGATCGTCAAGGATTATATGGCCGACCGGAACGCCGTTATTGTAACCCCTGCGAATACGGATAAACAGGATATCAATATTGCTATCCGGGAGAAACTCGCCGCAAAAGGGATACTCCGGAATGAACATGAGTATGAGCTCCTTCATCAAAAACTGATCACGAAAACGGAGCAATTAATGTATGGTTATTATCAGGAAGGCGATGTCATCAGGTTCAATACCTCTATTCCCGGCCAGAAGGCCGGTGACGTCGAAACGATTAAAGACGCCCAGATCGATAAACTCGTTACCGTTGACAAGCATGGGCATGAGCATTCCCGACGGTATACGGATATTGCGAATAATGTAAATGTATTCGAGCGCCAGATCATCAAACTCGCTACCGGGGACTCCGTGATCTCGACAATGAACTCGCATAAGATGGGTGTCAAAAACGGCGAGCAGTGGACCGTAAAAAAGATTGAAGGCGATGTTATCACATTAAAGCATGAGGATAAGATCGTCAAGGTAAACGCGAAGGAATATCAGTTCCTCGATTACGGTTATTGTGTGACAAACTATAAATCTCAGGGACTTACCGCGGATCGCGTTGTCGCTTATTTCGATAGTGCGAAGGATCAGCTGAACTCATTCAATTCCATCTATGTGGCCATTACTCGAGGACGCCAGGACCTCAAGGTCTATTCCAATGACTTCGGAACCCTGCTCGAACAGGCAAAGGACGTCCGCCTGAAGGAAAGCGTCCGCGATGTTGATAAGAAAATATGGGAAGAAAAGAATAAATGGGATCTTGCCGGGGAACAAGGAAAGAGCAATGATAAAGGGAATGATCAGGGGATGGAAAAGGAAATATCCAGAAAAAGATTAGGTTAAATAAGCAAGCCCGCCGGTATATGCCGACGGGCCTTTTTATAGGGAGGAGGAGGTATGCGGGCAGCAGGGTAAGATCCTGCAACTTCTTTGCCTTTCACCGTTTCCGGTGGTGGGGACTTGAACCCCTCACCCGCTTGTAAAGGAAGCCTTCGCTATGTGGTAAGCTCGCTTCCCTCGTAAATATAGACGGTTTGGAATATTTCGTAAAAGGGTTGTTATTCAAAATATTAGTGAATGAGGGAAAAGAAAAACCCGCCGGGGATCCGGCGGGCTGTTTTTATTTGATACTAAAACGTTTTCCAGTCTATCATGGTGTCTTTGTGATGTTCAGCTGTCCAGCCCTTAATCCAGAGATCCATCAGTTGAATAACCACATTATGCTTTTTTGAAAATTCAGGATCATCATAACCGAAACTTAATTCTACATTGAAACGTTCCCAAAAAACCTTATCATGTATAAGAGCCTTAATCCCTGACTTATATGCATTCACTCCCATTTCATAAACTTCTTTTTCTAACTGCTTATCCATTTATTCCTCCTCACTGTTATATATAGACGTAATTGTAATAATCATTAAAAAGACCGCCAATTATTATGGCGGTCCGCTTTTAAAATTCTTTCAGCAAGTTATCAAGGATCTGCGCCTTCTCTTTCTGGCCGTCGATGATCAAGAGGCTTTTGACTACCTCAATTCTGTTCTTTAACGGATAGCTTTTGAGAAGCGTTATCATATCCTTCTTTTCGAGCTTATCTATAAGCTCATCGATCTTTGTCTCAATCTCTTTCATGTCTATCATATTCTCCTCCCCCGCTCGTTTATTGACCTCCATGTCATCGCGGGACTTCCCCCCTCCTGGGGGTCGCTTATATTGCCTGAATGATTATCTTGTCACCGTCGAGCTCCGGGTTCAGGTTCTCGCTGTAAAATAAATCCCGGACTTCCTCGGTATCCATTTCGACCGGCAGGATGGCCTGATCTGCTATCTCCCCGCCGTTCCGTTTCAGAAAAAAGATTGCGTCTTTCATCTAAGCCTCCATTCATTTCTAAATATAGACGGTTGAAGAAAATTGAAAAAAAGCCGACCTTTCGACCGGCTTCCTGATTACATAGCTTTTAACGTCGCTTTCCATTTCTTGAGGCTTTCCTCGAATACCTCAAGGGATATCGCTTCGCTTCCATCCTTCCGGGCTCTCGCGCGTGCGCTGTTATACGCATGGACTACTGCGAGATTGTCAAGAGCTTTTCCCCGCTCCTGTAATATCAGCCCTACCCTTTTTAAAAACCGATTGAGCTTCTTAATCATATTCATCTCCTCCGCTATTTGGTTATTCTATTGATTAGACGGGGTGCGTACTTAGAAATGAGCTTGATAATAGCTTTATCATGGTGTTTAATAACAAGCTCTTTTAAAGTAGCTCTTTCGGGTATGACTATCATTTCCTCGAAAAACATTGTTTTTGAATAATCGATGTGACTGTCATCCATCATGAATACCATCTTTTTACTCCCCGCTTGAATCCTCTATATATAGACGAAAGACAGAAATTCAAAATATATTGAGTTATATGCCCTGTATATATTCCTCTCTCGTAAACCCTATTCGTTATCGCTTTGGTAATGGAGCCGGTATTGAATGGATGGGGTATATACCTTCGCCCAGGACGACGCGGGGGGCTGGGGGCGCGAAGCCCCCAGTGCGACTCCCAGGATGGGGGAAGTCCCGCGGGCGCATGGACGCGCAGGAGCGGGAAGACTCTTAAAAAGGTTGTCGCGCGTGCGCTTTCGGATCACGCGCGAAATAAATTACCCCGCCTTAAAACCGGTATCACCGGTAAAGGCGGGGCGATGTCTGGGGGGTGTATTATGCGCTTTGGACTCCGCTGTTCTTTCGGATAGTCTTGACGATCACGTCATACCCCTTCTTGGGATCGTACTTCGAACCGTTCTCAGCTTTCTTCTTCATGAGCGTTTCTCTTAATGTCATATTCCCTCCATTGGTTTTTTTCTACGTGTTCAGCCATGATAAAGCTGCGCGGCGTTTCTGGAATTCCTCGGTTAATATACTGCTCCCTAGATCGTCGAACGCTCTTACGCTCTCACCTTCTTCGAATATCCCCTTGATCCGTTCCGTGCGAAGGCTCTCAAGCTCCTTCCGGAGCTCATAGTATTTCTTCGCTTCGTCTCCGAATAATACCTTCATGTTTTTCCCCGCTCTTTATGCTTTCTTCATATAGACGGTTGGGAGAATTTGGGAACCGGGTATTATGCCCGGATAATAAAAAAGCTCCGGGAATAACCAGGAGCCGTGTATCAGTTATTTAATGTCAGCCTGATCTTCGTTTTCTCGATCCAGCTGGGCTCTAGTACCGAACCCCAGTCAGAATGCCTTACGTTCTCCGCCTGGACAAGAATACTGTCGCTCGCGATCTCAAGAATGCGATATACAGTCTTTCCGACTTTTGCCGCTCCGCCAGTCGTTAAAAGATTATTCTTTGATAACGCATTGACCGCGAGCTTCGCTCCTTTGATCTTCCCTGCGGTTACATACTCCCGCCCTCGATATACCATGTTCGAAATATCCATAGATATCCTCCATCCTTATTAAAATTAGACGATATAGAAATATTGAAAAACCCCGCCGGTGCATGGTCGCTCCCGACGGGGCAATAAAGGGCTGGTGCGTATTCGCTCCCAGCTGGTGGGGGTTAATTTAGAAAGAATGAAGGGTTTTTCTTTGCCCATTCCTGAAACATCCCGTCGATTAGTTTATCGCCGGGTTTTACGTCCATTTTCAGTATAGCTTCCTGGTCTATCCCGATACTCGATAGCTGAATCCTTTTAATATCGGTGGGTTTTACAGGATCTCCCTTGTAAATGAAAATGTGATTCTGATTATGATCCTGATTAGTCATCGAAATGTGATAACTATAACCGTAAATTTCTTTATCCATTATGTACCTCCATCTTCTTTAATATAAATAGACGATATGGAGAATTTCAATATAAGAAGCCTTCCTCTGCCCTTACTAACTGATATTCCGCCCGCAAAATAAAGGGCGGAATTCTGGCCGATCCTTACCTCCCGGAGCGCATAATCGATACGCGCAAGCGGATCGTCGCGCGACGGGTCTATCTTAAAAGATTGGTATGGGATAAAAAACCGCCCGAGGGAGGAGGTTCCCGGGCGGCGTGGAGGAGGAGTGCGGTTCCGGAAAATCCGGAGAATAAATACGGTGAGGAAGCTTTCGCTGTGTGGTAAGCTCGCTTCCCTCGTATATATAGACGCTGTGGGGAATTTCATAATATTGAATTTTTAAAGGGTTGCCGAGAATATGTGACGTTATCACGCTCGAAATGAAAAACCCGCCGGGGAATCCGGCGGGGAAGCTTATCATTCTTCTTTGATTTGAACTATCTTGATATTACCTCTTTCATGGTAATAATCAAGAAATGTATTTAATGGCCGTCCTTTCCAGCCCTTCAGGATTGGCGGGACTTCCGTGATTATGTCCTTATCGTCGGTCAATAGTCCCCCACACATAAACCCGAGGTCGATGTATATTGATTTCATCTCTCTCCTTCTTCAGAATACTACTATACGGAGATCAAGGCCGGGGTTGAACTTTGAACTAAGATAAGCATAATTGATAGCCGCGAATTTCTCAAGAAATGGTTCTTTCGCAAGCTCCGTTATCCTGCCTTCCGCAGTCCATACATGGACTTCCCATTTCTCCTTTTCGCTGTCGTCGATGATGATCACGTGCTCCCGCACTTCCCCGTTATGCTCTATCTCGTGTTTCTCTATCATATTATCCCCCGCTCGTTATTGACTTCCTCTTGCCCTCGAGTTCCTCTCGGGGGTGTCCTCGCGGGACTTCGGCCTCCTGCCTCAGCTCCTTACCAAATAGACGTAATGCCGGGATTAGAAAAGACAATATCCCGGCTTCATGCCCGCTTCATCGAATAACGCGGCCCCGACCGGAAACCCGTCGGCATTGCAGGGAAAACTGAAAAAGACCTGTGAACGGACTTCCTTCACGAGCTCATCATTCATAGCCTGCCAATGTAACGGGGCCTCGACCTCAACCGGCACGTTCTTCAGGAGCTCGACCGAAACGGAAAATTCAGGACTTTCCGGTATGTTAAAATCCGGGTCGGATATGCTGACGCGCTTGATCTCCCGCGTCATGGAATCCCGGTTGATCATATAAATATCGACGATCTGTCCGTCCTCCGGTGTTATTCTCTCTATCACTGCGTTCCGAATATCCCGGACAGTTATAATGCTCAGTATGAGATTGACCGTTTTTCGGTATTTAACGAATATGTAATCTTTCATGGGTAACTCCTTTAATTTATAAAAGTCATTTCAGCTTTAATGACGTCGCCCTCTTTCTTCTCTATTCCCATCGGACCGTAGAAGATACTTTCCGCGAGCACATCATCATTTACGTCTAATGCTATATGACGGACTATTGAATAATCTTCGTTATGAAAACTGTAGAGAAAGAAATAATTAAACATTAGGACCTCCGCCTTTTTATTCTCTTGATATAGACGGTTGAGAAAAAATCAAATTTATATCGATGTTCCTTGTCTTTATTAACTGAAATTCCGCCTGCAAAATAAAGGGCGGAATTCTGGCCGTTCCCCTTACCTGTGAGGCCCGCATAATCGAGACGCGCAAGCGGATCGTCGCGGGACGAATAATGCTTAATAACGATCCGCTTATCCTCGAGCTTTGTTGGGAAACCGATCTTTTTCCCCTACCCTCTTATCGATTTGAAAACGGACGCCCGTCCCTCGTCCAATCGAGGGCGGGCCGACGTCGCGGGCATAAAATACCTTATATCTATATGTTAAGAATGTGTATCATATATAATAACATCTCTTGATATGTAGCAGAACGCTACATTGGGCGCGGGAAAAGAAAAAGCCTCCGTATTCGGGAGGCTTTGCAGTTGTTAGTTAGCGAGCTTCAGTACCCAGCAGGACTTTCCGCGGTTGTCATATCCGGGGGCGACGCGGGTGGCGAATTTGTAAGTGTCTTTTACGAAATCGCGGAATGACTCGGCTTCCGGGATATCCCCGAATTTCTTCCTTTCCAGTAAGACATTGATCGAATTCTTAACCATAATGTATTCCTCCTCTCATTATTGACGTCCTCTTGCTCGCGGGACCTCAACGTCGTGTCTCGGCTCCATCCTACATATAGACGGTTGGGAATATTTCAAAAAAGAAAAGCCCTCTTTCGAGGGCTCTATTATCAAGAGGCGAGTTCTTCGGGTTTTTCTTCACTCTCTGCGGTCATTGAAAGACCGGACTTTTCAAGGATATACTCGACCGCTTCCTGAGCCTTGATACAGGCTTTCGGGAATATCTGCGGGTCGTCTTTAATAAACTGTATCCAATTATTGAGATACGCCGCGGAGTTCTCGAAATGGGTTTCTATCCCGCAATAAGCGCTTAACATAGCCGAACCGATTTCCGCGACAAGTTCCTCGGCTGAATACTTTTCCGTTCCGTTCTTGCCGTCCATCTTACGGTTTAACCGTTTTTCGATGGCGGTTGAGTGTATCATCTCATGGAAAAAGGCCGCATAATATTCTTCAGAATTATGGAATTCCTTCATGTCGGGCATAAAAAGAATATCCTCTTTCGGGTTAAAAGCCGGGTCATCGGTTTTAAGAATAGGCATTTCGGAATACTTCTTAATAATTTCATCCGCTGAAAGAATGACCGGGTTTTCTTTTTGTACGGGCATTTCTATCCCGTCGATATCTTCGATATTAAATACCGTGTAACCCTTCACATAAAAGCGGTCGTTCCCGTTCAATACTGAGACTTCTCTTTCCTCTCCGTTTTCATCTTTCATTTTCTCGGTCTTTTCGCGGAGAAGGTTGTTGACAAAATAAACAGGGTAACCCTTCGCTCCCTTCTTGACATACCCGCCCGCTTCCTGAGCCTGTTTGAAGGTCATCCAATACGAATATTGGTAGCCTTTCATCTCGGAAAGTAACCACAAGAAAACATAATTTCCGCCGTGATAACTTCTTTTTGTCCGGTAATTCATCGGGGAATTGCTCGAATTCCATGCTTTACGCCACGGAACCGATTTGTTTTCTTCCATGAGATTTACCAGCTTTTCGCTGATCTTGTCATAAGCTAACGGCATAAAAAATACTCCTTCCTCTTTATTGACCGTCCTTACGGTCTCTCTTAAATAAAGACGATTGGGAGTATTTCAATAAATAACAATGAAACATACCCATATTTCCTCTCTTGTAAACCCTATTCCGTCATCGTTTTGGTAATGGAGCCGGTATTGAATGGATGGGGTATATACCTTCGCCCAGGATGTCGCGGGGGGCTGGGGGCGCGATGCCCCCAGTATGACTCCCAGGATGGGTGAAATCCCATGTTGACAAGGATGTCGTATACATGGGAAGACTCTTAAAAGGGTTGTCGCGCGTGCGCTTTCGGATCACGCGCGAAGCTAATAAATGAGAAAAGCCTAACGCGGTTCGCGCGACGGCCTAAAGTGGTTACCCGTACCCGGCTGTCTTTCCGGTGGGCGCGGAGTTTAAATGTTTAAGCATGGGATTTCTTTTTTGCGCTGCCTTTTGGAAAGGAATATAAATCCTCGTCGTGAGAATATTCCAGTTCACCGAAAATATCCATTTCATCCAATTCTGCCCTCATCTTTTCAAGGGCTTTCTCCGGTTCCCGCGCGCTCATTTCCTTTACGAAAACATATCTGTAATACCGAACGATACGATACTCGCGTTTCTTTGCCATATAGTCCTCCTCTGTGTTTGTATATTTAGACGGAAAAGAAGTTTTAAAATAGAAAAACCCCGCCGGATCCCCGGCGGGGAAAGAATGAGTTAGATAATATTCATCTGTTTTTTAACTTTATTTTTCATCCATTCGCAAATATCGCTGCCGACTTTCGCGTATGGGCTTAAACCTTTTTCCCTTAAATACCAGGACTTGTAAGAGGGAGCAAACTGCATAAATTCAATATTCTTTAACTGAACTCTCGGAAAATCGGAATAATCGAAAGTATAACCATGAAATATACAGAACAAAACCCATTCAAAACATAACTCCATTTCCCTACCTTCTTTGAACCTGGTTTCAAATTCTTCATTAGTCATTCTTACCTCCTCATTGAATGTATATAGACGGATGGGAATATTTCGGAAAAGAAAAGGGAGGCTTTCGCCTCCCGTCGGGTTAGAAAAGATAGTACGTAACGGAATCTTCGTGCTCTTTGAGGGCGTAGTCAATATCAGACTGAATACCTGCTTTTTGATCTTCCTCAACCAGATTAAGAAGCTCACGTAAACCCTGAATGGATATAACGGCTTCCCCGGAACCGTCACCATCATAGAATTGGCGAAGATTAACTTCTTCGCTTGTCTCTAAGTATTTCGAGGCTGCTTCATCGCTGTAGTAATTAAACCTCTCGTCATACTCCGGTGTCCTGCCTTTAAAACCGACGATAGCGTAAACACGAATTGACATATACATACCCTCCACTTGATATTGACTTCCTCTTGCCATCGGGATCGAGACATCGTGTCTCGTCTCCTTAATGAGTAGACGAAACAGAAATATTCAAAGAAAAAGCCGGTCGAGTGACCGGCTTGATTATTATATACTAATTACTCTGGGAATAATGTTATGTGCTATCCACCTAAATGAACCTATTCCGGTTTGACATACTCTCCATGCTAAAGCCACGGAGATTCTCGGATCATTAAGGTCAGCCCGCTTGCGCGGGTCTTACGTCCTCTCCCCGAAAGGTCGATGCCCCAACCTTGAGAATATTATTTGCAGCATT
>JABLXV010000051.1 GCA_013177895.1 Brevinematales bacterium
CATTTTTTATCTTTGAAAGTGTCTCCCCGATTTGAAAAAGGCATAAAAGAATAGCGTTCCATCCTTCGAAATCTAAAAGAGCTTCTTTTATCCTGCCATGTCTTTCCAAGGATAATTCAATTTGAGTAATATTCTTTAAAATAAACTCCATGCGTGCAAAGTCACTTTTCTCAGACATATACAACCTCTGGGAGAATATACTTTTTTCCGATTTCTCCAAGAGCTGAGCGATCTGCAATATCTATCTCCTTTTGAAAAGAAACGGATAATTCTTGTTTTATATCAGCTATTTTTCCAAAAAATTTATAGCCTGAGAATTTTGCAAGAAACCCCGGAGTGATTTCATAGAGTATATCCACGTCGCTATCAGGGGTTTCCTCTCCGCGCGCGTACGATCCGAAAACGCCGAGAATAATAAACCCTTCCGGTTCGTATTTCTTTTTAGCGTCCCTGATTTTATCCAAAATCCGCGGGTCCATATCCGCCTCGCAAAATTTATATTCTCTACTATATTATATTTCCCAAACGGGTTTTATTCAAGGAAAGCGGGCAGTAAATAAGTGACAAGTTACAAGTGACAAGTGAAAAGAAAAAATAAAATAGGGCAGAAACAGGTTGCTTCATTCCGGGTGCGGAATCATGGCGCTGATCGAACCATTCCCGCCAGAGGGTGCGGGCGGGGAAATAGAGGAGTTCCATCATCGCCTCCGTTCAATCCCGGGGAAAGTCTTTACGGAACACGATACAGTCGTAACCGAGGATGGTTTCCCGTCCGGCCTCGATAAATCCCAGATTCTTATAGAGATGCCGCGCGGCGGTCTGTATGACCGAGGTTTCGAGGATAAACCCGGTATAGTTCATCGCCCTCGCGCTCTTTTCGAGAGCTTCGAGAATCGCCCGTCCGTATCCCTTCCGCTGATACCCCGTGTCGACGCGCATCCTTTTCACCTCGGCGATACCGTCACTATACGGCCTGAAACCCCCGGTGGCGATAATACGTCCGTCCTCGATGCCCACTAGAAACTCCCCATGATTATTGAGATATATCCCTTCGATATTATTATAATCATCATGGGTATGTCCCGTGTCGATATATAATCCGATTGCCTGCATGACGGTACGGTTCAGTTCGATCACCCGTTCGTTGTCGCCGGGACGGTATTGCCGGATATCCATTGTAGCCTCCGGGAATAGTGTAGCATGAAGGGGAAGAAGGGGCAAAAGAAAGGATGAGTAATCGATTTATTGAATTATTTTATCGTGCAAGTTATATTACTACTAAACGTAAGTAGGGGACTACAATGAAAAAAGTTTATACAAGTATCTTTATTACATTATTTACCGTTGTTTTATTTTCATATACTCCTACTTTTTTAAAATTGGAGATAAACCTCGACAACCCTCAAAATATTCTCGATTATTTTTTATTACTTTCAGATGAAGAGTTCATTGGAACAAAACTTCAACTAATTATTTCTGAGTTAAGGCTTGGATCAGATTATAATACTTTAGTCCCTGAAGGAGGGGTTTTAGATAAGATTTCAAATATTATCATTGATAAGAAGAATGCATTTATAAAGATATTTTGGGCTGATGAGTACACAAGTTCCGAGATTACTTTTTGTTATTTTATCAAATCCGATAATAAGAAAATATTTGGTTTTAATAATATATATTATACAGACGGGTATTATTTTCATAAAGCTAAGTTTTTTTTATATGAAAACGGGGAATGGGTAGATGTTTCACAAGAAATTCTAAAGAATTTAGGTTTTTCCTGTTTTTGGAGTGAAACAAAATCTTTACCGGATAAAAAATATCAAGAATTTGAAATAGAATACATTTTACCCCAATATGGAACGACCGTAAAAGCGGTTTTTCATGAATGGGATTGGCCGCTTTGTGAATGTGATATGGATATGAAATGGTGGAAATATTATAAGAAGGTAATGAAACAAATCAAGTATAGGAAAATTGATTTACTATGGGATAAAGAAAAAGGTGTGTTTACGATAGGGAAAAAATACACGAAATAGATATGATAGAATCAAAAAAGCGGCAGTTCCCTGCCGCCTACTGGGCGATACTGGACTTGAACCAGCGACCCCCACGATGTGAGCGTGGTGCTCTAAACCGACTGAGCCAATCGCCCGAGTGAAACCTTCTATAATCCTTGGGTAATACTGGATTCGAACCAGCGACCCCCTGCTTGTCGAGCAGGTGCTCTAAACCAACTGAGCTAATCACCCATTGAACTTCACTATTATAACGGAGGATTCCGATAATTTCAAATAGTTTGAGCGAATTTTTGTAAATTCCGGCGGTTTCCGTTAGACTCTTATGCGCGTAAAAACTGCGGACACAGATATCGATGGTTTTTACCCCTAATACACGCGGAGGCGTTTCCCGTAATGCATAAAAAACGATTCCTTTCTCTCTTCTATACCTTTATCCTTGCCGCGGGGGTCTGGTCGTGCGTGAACGCCGGGCAGATTACGGTGGATTATATCGACCGCGATCCCGTGGTGTGGAATATGAACTACCCCCTCAAGGTGAGCTTCTTCGGGTCGTTTGTCCCGACCGAGTACGACCTCGTGCTGATGGACGGCGAGAAGGAGATTTACCTCACGAATAAGAAGGTGACTGTCACGCCTACGAATCTGACTATTTCCGCGGCGTATCCTTCCTTCCTCCCGTATCCGCTGGACGAGCGGCTGATGATCAAACTATGGGTACCCGCGATCAAGTCGAATGTTGTGACTGCGGTGGTGGTGCAGGATACGGCTCCCCCCGTACTGAAGACGCTTGCGGTATCGCCGGAGATCAAGAAGGGCGGTTCCGCGCTCGTGGTTTTCGAGGCGGACGACGCGAACCTGAAATCGGTGATTATTAAGGATAACACGAAGAAAGAATTTTATCCCCAGCCCTTCCAGAGCGAGGGGTATTACCTGTGCTTCGTGGGATGGTATGTGAAAAACTCCGACTACGCCGCGTGGATAATCGCGTCGGACGAGGCGGGCAATATGGCCACCAATAAAATATCCTTCAACGCTAAGGATGTCAAGTACGCGGTGGGCAAGGTGGAGCTCGGTAAAACGTTCGAGAAGGATAAAACGAAAGAACTGGGCCTCCCGATGTCGAATCTCGAGGGTATCGATAAATACGCCTATTACAGAGATCAGATGGCCGGGAAGAAAAAAATAAACATCCCCGAGCTGGCCTCCATCCATCCCGAGGGGATAATCGAGATGTTCAAGATGAAGGCGTTCAAGCCGATGCTGAAATGGAGGGTGACGTCCGGGTTCGGGAAGGTGCGCGAGTATTATTTCGAGGGCGCGAAGAAAAGCGAATCGATTCATATGGGCGTGGATATGGCGAACGAGCCGAAGGACCCGATCTACGCGGGTAACGACGGATCGGTGATATTCTCCGGGTATAACGGGGGCTACGGGAACACGCTGGTCATCAGCCACGGCATGGGGCTATACTCGATGTACGGGCATTGCACCGAATTACTGGTGAAGGTCGGCGAAACGGTGCATGCGGGGGACAAGATCGCGCTGACCGGGAAAACCGGTGTGGCGAGCGGGGACCACCTGCATTTCGGGATGCTGGTTCAGGGGGTGTACGTCAACAGCGAGGAATGGCTGAATCCTTACTGGATTAAGACAAATGTAACAATGGTACTCGATAAAGCGAAAAAAAGTATGAAAAAATAGCGCCGGTAAAAATATTTTTCGGGGTTTTTTGTTGAGATATTCTTTTAGGTATGTTAAAATGCTAAGTCTGGATAATTCTAATAAAAACGCGGGGTTTCAAGGATGAAAAAGGCGGGATTTTCGTTATTGGTATTAATAGGGGGATTGTTGTTATCGCATTGCGGTAACAGTGTCGAAGGAGCTATTAAGCCGCAGGATTTAACTGCCTATCTTGAGACTGAGGGAAAAGTGCTGCCGTTGAAGGGGCAGGTGATCGATTGGAACCTCAAGGTTCCGCTCACGTTCACCCTGATGCGCGATCCTGTAGAAGTTGTCACCAATAAAAACTCCATTAAAAAGAAATACCTCAAGGAAGACTTTTCCGTGAAACTGATCGCGAGCGGCGAAAGTTTTATGCTGAGCTCGAAAGTAGTGAAGCAGGAAGACGGTAAGGTCTCGCTGATGGTGGAATATCCCGATAACTATGTGCCGGTCAAGGACGATAATTTCTATATTCAAGTCAGGTCCGAAACACTCAATAAAGACGTCGCGAAGTACACGGTGGTGCAGGATTATCATAATCCTGTTATCAGCGTAGTCGCGCAGTCCGATACGATTAACCGCGGCGGTTCCGCGGTGGTTATATTCGAGGTGCGCGACGAGAATATCTCCGATGTGCATATCATCGACAACCGTGGAAAGATATTCTATCCGCAGGTGTTCCAGAAGGACGGATACTATATCTGCCTGATCGGTTGGGATCTGACATGGTCGGAGTTCAAGGCGTGGATTGTAGCGAACGACGCCGCCGGGAACGCCTCGACGAACCGGGTGCATTTCGAGAATCAGCCCCTTCTATCCGCGACCGGTAAGGTCGATCTCAAGCCCAGCAAGCAGTACGGTACGGGCGGTGTGGACGCGGTTTACGACGAGGGCGAGGGCGGTTATAAGAAGGGCCCGGTCAACTGGGACGGTAAAGAAGACCAGAAAATGATTGACAATAAAGAGACGGAAGGCCAGTTCAGCGTCATGGGGCTGACATGCTATCCGCCCAATAAGTATTTCAAAGGATTTAACATTGCCCCGTTCCAACCTATAGGCGAAGCTCGGATGACGTCCGATTACGGGCAATTCCGTAACTATTATTCGCAGGGCAAGCTGGTCAAGCAGAGCTATCATATGGGTATCGACCTGACCTATTATGTCAACTGCCCGATTGTGAATACCAATGTCGGTACGGTTGTGTACTCCGGTTATAACGGAGGTTTCGGTAACTGCCTGATCGTGGACTACGGTATGGGTCTTTACGGATTATACGGGCACTGCTCGAAACTCTACTATGAAGCGGGGGATAAGCTGAAAGGCGGTGAAATCCTCGCCAAGACCGGGCAGACCGGTATGGCGACCGGCGACCATCTGCACTTCTCCCTTTTTGTACAGGGCACCTATATCAATCCCAATGAGTGGATGGATCAGGCGTGGATGTACAAAAATGTGACGGCGGTAATCGAGAAAGCCGAAAGAATAATGAATCTCCGCTAGAAAAATATCTCACTTATCTTTTGAAAATTTTCTTGTCCTGAACTATACTATCTATGGAGAACTTTCCTGTTCTTAAATATTATATCAATTAAGGAGCGTATATGAAGAAATTTCTTGCGGTTATGCTTTTAACCGTGTTAGCCGGTTTCGCGTCGGTCTATGCGAAGCCTGCGGGGTTGCCTTTAGATGTAGTACCTGAAGATGTCGTATGTTTCGGAGTAGTCCCTAATATTGAAACTGCCATCGAACTGATCAATATGGCGGAATCTGAGGCGGGGGATGAAATAGGGAAAATGAAGCCTTATATCAATATGCAGAACCCTCTCATCTTCTTCCTGAATGATGTGGAATACGGTTTCTCATTCGACGAAATCGACGATAAAGACCTTGTTCTCCTGATTCCCGTTGTTACCGCGAAGAAAAAGGAATTTATCAAATATATCGAGGAAAATCTTGCCAATGAAAAAGGGAAAGAACTCAAAGGCGGGATCATTCAGTTCGGCGATGTCTATGCGGCATGGCTTCCCGGCGATTATATCGCGATCGCTCCCGTGAAGGAAAACGTCGAATATATGAAGAAAGCGAAAACTGTCGCTAAGAGCAAAACCGATAATGCAAAAAATGTTACCGAATTCGCGGGTAACGTGGGCGCTTCGCTCGCCGCGGTATACCTGAACGGTAAAGTGATTAACGATATGATGAGTTCCCCGGAATCCGGCGGAATGATGTCCCAGTATAAGCTGGACGTACGTTACGCCGCGTCCTTCCTCACCGGCAAGATCGACTTCGAGAATTTCCAGCTCGGCGGGGATATCAGTCTCTCCAGTAAACTTTACCTGAAAGACGGTAAGGCGCTGAACCAGATTTTCCTGATGGATGACAAAACCGAGAAAGGCGTAAGCTATATTCCCGCGAAACCCCTCGGTATGTTCGAATTGAATGTCAAGCCTGAGATTCTTTCGCTCGCGTCCATGTTCGCTATGGGTATGGTCGGAATGGATCTTTCCACTATGGGATGGGAACTGATTTCCGGCAACCTTGCCGTAGCGCTTTACCCCCAGCCCGGGCAGGAAGATTTTAACGATGAGGACATGCCCCAGGTATTGGCGTTTGTCTCCACGTTGAAGGCGAAAGATTCACAAGTGCTGATGCAGAACTTTTTCACCCTTCTTCAGGAAGCTTATCCCGGATGCGATATGGAAGAACAGACCGTTAGCGGAACGAAGGTTTATCTGATGGTTGGATTAGAGGATACCGAAGACCTTTATATGGCGCCTCTGAATACCGGACTTTTAATAGGGATGGGTAAGGATGCTATCGAAAAGTATATCGATTCGATGAAGAAGAAAGACGTGAAGACCTACAACGAAGTATCCCAGAAGGATGCGAAGTTTTATTCCGTCCTGAATTTCTACATCAAATCCAGCGAGATTGCCAAGATGCTTTCCGAGCAGACTCCTATGGGCGGAATGATCGACCTGCAGAAACTTTTCATCCAGATCAATATTTCCAAAGATTCTAAAGTGGTTGAGTTCAAAATCAGCCTGAACCAGTAAGTTAATCTCATCTTATAGAGAGACTGCCTTCGCGGCAGTCTCTTTTTTTTATTATCCGCCTTGACTTTCGGCATTCCCGAGGGTATAATAATTCCTGACTCCTATTATAAATATCCGAACTGCGATTTCAGGTAATTATACATGACAGAGTAATCGGGCTATATGCATTTTTTACTATAATTTGAATGATAGTCTGTATAAATAGGATAATCATGAGAAGAAGCGCTATGTTTCTCCTGAAATATGGGCGGGTTTTGGGAGTACGGCCGGCTTCCATGTACCATTTTCCTTGGGGGTGCGCATGCACGGGTTGATCCGTTATTTTGCAGATAAGACTATTCTAGCCAATCTGCTCGTCCTTTTTATCCTTATCTTCGGCTTCTGGAATCTCCAGCAGATTAATAAGGAGGGATATCCTAAAGTCGACCGGAAACGCATCTATATTACGACCATTTTCCCCGGCGCGTCCCCCGAAGAAGTCGAAAGCGGGGTCACTATTCCTATCGAGAACGCGCTCAGCGGGATAGAAGGTATCCAGAAATATGTATCGGTCTCGCAGGAGAACGTTTCCCGTATCACCGTGTATATCGACCCGGAGTATAAAGAGCTCGAGAAGGTGAAGGCCGATATCCGGCGCGCGGTCGATAATATCACTCTCCCGAAGGAAGTGACGAAGAATCCCGCGTTCTTCGAATGGAAGGTGTCCCAGTTCCCGGTGATCGAGGTGGCGATTTTCTCGGATACGTTATCCTACGCGGAACTGCGCACCCGCGCGCTTGACCTCGAAAAAAAGCTCAAAACTATCCCTTATGTCTCGGGGATTATCGAAAACGCTATTCTCGACCGCGAGATAAAAATCAAGCTCGACCTGAAAAAACTGAACGATAATTATATTTCCGTACAGGAAGTGATTAACGCCATCCAGATTAATAATTTCGAGATTACCGGCGGGAGTTACAACTATAAGAACGAGGAACGCCTCCTGACGGTAACGTCGAAACTCAAGACGATCAAGGATATCCAGAATGTTATCATCCGCAGTACGTTCGAGGGAAATAAGATATATCTCAAGGATATTGCCAGGATAGAGGACGGATTCGAGGACGAATCGACCATTATTCATCTCAACGGACAGCAGGGCGTATCGCTGATGGTGCAGAAAAAGGATAACGCGGATATCATGCGTACTGTGGATGCGGTCAAGGCCGCGGTCAAGGAGTACCAGTTATCGTTAGGAAAGACCGACCTCGATTTTACCTATATATGGGATTTATCGGCGGAGACCCGCAACCGTCTCGATATAGTCCAGACGAACGCGATAATGGGGCTGATCCTCGTGCTCCTCGTTCTCTTCCTGCTGATGGACGCCAAGAACGCGATATGGACGGCGATGGGGATACCCACCGCGGTGGCGTTCGCGGTAATAATGATGCCGCTTTTTGGCGTCACTATCAACAGCGTGTCGCTCCTCGGTATCGTGGTCGTTATGGGGATGGTGGTAGACGACGCTATCGTTATATCGGAAAATATTTACCGTCACAGGCTGATGGGGAAAAGCCCGATTAAGGCCTCGATAGACGGCACGATCGAGGTCGCCTATCCGGTTATCGGGACAGTGATTACGACGGTTGTGGCGTTCGTCCCGTTGTATACGTTGAAGGGTATCATCGGCGATTTCGCGAAGGAAATCCCGTTCGTGGTCATCGCGGTATTAGTCGGGAGTTTGCTCGAGGCGCTCCTCATCCTGCCCAATCATCTCAATCATAACTGGTTCGGAAAGATGAAGCCCGCCTCCGAGATGAAGGAACGGAAATTCATGGTCGCCCTGCGGAGGGGATATGAGAAATCGCTGAACTTTGTCCTGAAATGGTATCTCCTGCTGATACTCGTATTCGGCGGGCTTTTCTATGTCTCCTATTACATCCTCTTCTCCGGGCACGTCCTGAAGTTTATCCCGTTCCCGTCCAACCAGTCCACCCACTTTGAATTTAACGGGGAAGTGACCGATGGGCAGATGCTGAATTTCACGCTGACTAAGGTCAAAAAAATAGAGGAATTCCTGAGCGTATATCCGACAAATGTCATGGTATCCTATGTGTCCTCGGTAGGGGAGCTTGGTTTCCCGGAAAAGTTCCATATGGAGGTGAATCTGACGCCGGATTCTATGCGTAAGGTCAAGGCGGACGATATTATATCGAACCTTCGCGTGTATATGGACGATCTCGGGGGATTTACTAACGTCGTATTCGCGGTCGAAAGCGGAGGACCGCCGATGGGGCGCGCAATCCGCATCGAGATTATCGGTAACGATAACCTGAAACGCAAGGAGATCGCGGATATTGTCACGAAGTACCTTCTCGCGATAGACGGGGTCTACGATATCGTCCGCAGCGACGAGGAGAATAAAAAGGCGACGAAGGTGATGATCAATTACGATATGGCCGCTAAAGCGGGGGTTTCCCCGATAGTGATCGCCCAGACCGTGCGGACGGCGTTCCACGGGGTGATCGCGTCGTCGCTCCAGACGCCGGAGGATTTGGTGAACTACAGGGTGGTTCTCGACGATAAATACAAGAATAAACTTGGCACACTGAATCAGCTCTATGTAATGAATTTCAAGAACGTGCTGATTACGCTCCCGTCGCTGATAGTGATGAAGGACGATAAGCTGGTGAGCAAGATCGATCATTATAACGGCGACCGGAATACGATTATCGAGGCGGACTTACAGAACGCAAAGATTACCGCGAAAGAACTGTACGATAAGATAGTGAAGGATTTCGGCGATTTCAAGGAAAAGTACCCCGGGTTCCAGATGGAGATAGGGGGCGAGGCGGAATCGACGCAGGAAACAATCGATAGTATGATCAGCGCGGCCATTCTGGCGGGCGTGCTCATCCTTTTTATCCTCATACTCCTATTCCGCTCGATCATACAGTCCGTGCTCGTCCTCCTGACAGTCCCGTTCAGCCTGATCGGCGTCGCGTTCGCGCTCTACACCCATAACCTGCCGCTGACCGCGATGGGTATTTTCGGGATGGTCGGACTGATGGGGGTTGTGGTGAACGACGCTATCGTGATGGTGGATTTTATTAACGCCCAGCGGAAAATCCTGACAAAAGACAATATCCGCAAGGTCATCGTGGAGGGCGCGGGGGTGCGGCTTCGCCCGGTTATATTAACCACCGTCACCACAGTAGCGGGGCTTCTGCCGACCGCGTACGGTATCGGCGGATCCGATCAGCTCGTGATCCCCACCGTGCTCGTGATGGCGTGGGGGCTGATGTTCGCGACACTCCTGACCCTTTATCTGATACCCAGTTTCTATATGCTCGATTTCCGAATCCGGCATTTTTTCAGGGATATTATCGCTAAAATATTCCGCAGGCCCGCTCCGGCGGACAATACGGGGGATGATAATCATGGAGAATAAATGCATACCGTTCGATAGAAGAGGCGTGTTTACACTGATTGTGCTGACCGCTCTGGCGTTATCGGTAAATGCCGCATATCCGGTGTCGACGAATATCATCCCGATACAGGTGTTTGTCGAAAAGGCGATCAAGAACAGTCCCGAAATCATGGGCGAACTGATTAAACTCAAGGGCGCTGAATCGCTTGAGATTCAGTCCCACGCGATCTATAACGCCTATCTCAACGCGGAGTACCATTACGCCTACCAGAACCCCCAGAGCGCGTCGCAATCCAATGCCGGGATAGTCGAGCAATGGACCGACGATTTCGACCTCAGCGTATCGAAGGTGATTCCCCAACTCGGTACCAAGATGAAGGCGGGGATATCCTATCAGCAGAATATCGCGTCGTCAATGATACCCGATTATACTTCGCTCCAGATCGTCGGCGGGACGAATATCAGTACGAATAATCTGAAATATACCCTCTACGATACGTCGGCGTTCAACCCCCAGTTTTACTTTCAGTTAAGCCAGCCCCTTCTGCGGGACTGGTTCGGCATCCTCGACCGTTTCCCTATCAAGCAGGCGGAGTTCAACCGGATGATTACCGAGGAGACTATCAGCGAGAGTATCGAGAATATTGTCATCAATCTGTATCAGATATATTTCGAATGGTACAGCGTGTATCACCAATACAGGATATTTGTAGAGAACGTCAATAACAGCGAGAAGCTCCTCAAACAGCTCAAGGAGAAGCAGAAGGTCGGGCTGGTCGAACAGACGGATATCGATCAGGTGTTGATGATGAATATCGAGTTCAAGAAGACGCGGGATATTCTCGAAGTGAATATCAACCGGCTGACGAAAAAAATCCTTTACTGGATGTACGGGAGCATCGTTATCCCGAGCGGGGCTGTCTATGTGCCTGAGGAGGAACTCAACCTGCCGCCTATCCCCGAGGGTAATTTTACCCCGTCTATGAGCCGCCAGATGCGTATCCTCGAAATCGCCAAACAGCTTCTGGAGTTCCAACTCGAGAAGGAGAAGAACGAATACCTTCCCGACCTTAACCTCGTGTTCCAGTACAGTTTCGCCAATGTGGCGGCCGACCCGGCCGAAGTGTTTATCCTGTCGAATTTTACCCATAACTTCTACGTCGGCGTGGAGTTTTCGCTCCCGATCGGCGAGGATTTAAGCAAGGGTAAAGTGAAAGAGACGAAGGCGAAGCTCCAGAAATGGGTGAAGGACGTCGAGAATTTCGAACGGAACTATAATCAGTCGCTGGTCGACCTGAAGGATATGATGTCCGTGTACCAGAAGGCTCTCGAGTACGACGACCTTCTCATCCAGACCGCCATCAGCCGTATCAACGGCGAAAAGAAAAAATACGAACAGGGGCGCAGCGACCTGTATTTCGTGATCCAGAACGAGACTACGCTGGTGAATTATAAACTGACCAAGCTCAAGGATTATGTCGAACTATGCAAACTGCGGCTCCAGCTACTCGGGCTTATCGACAAGCTGAAGCCGTAGGAGGATGAAATGAAACGATTGATAACTATTTACCTGATAATGATTACCGCGTTATTCGCGGGCTCCTGCGCGCTGTTCTACCCCCAGTTCTTTGTCGAGGATGCCATCGATAAGCGGGGCGATTCGAACTGGAGCGTGCAGGATAAGGTAAACCCGTACTGGGAGGTAGTCGGCCTGCGGGGGTTCTCCGCCGGAACCGCGTCCTATGTGGAACTTGATTTCGATACGGTCAACGGTATCCCGTATGTGGCATACCGCGACTCGTCCAATAATAACGCCGTCTCGGTAATGAAGTACGACGGCACGAATTGGGTCTATGTCGGCGCTCCCGGCTTCAGTATCGGGGATTCCCGTTATATCGACCTGTTTATCGACGGGACTGTGCCGTATGTGGCGTTCCAGGATATGACGAACGCGGGTAAACTGTCGGTGATGACCTACTCCGGCGGGACATGGCAGTATGTCGGCGGTGCGGGTATCACCGCGCGCGAGGTGCGGGATATTTCGCTCTATGTGTCGGGCGGCGTCCCGTATGTGGCGTTCGCGGACAGGGATACGACCTATAGCCTGAGCGTCAAGGCATTCAGCGGGGGTATCTGGAACGACCTGAGCACGAACCAGATTACCGCCATGTCGGTGGCGGGGGTGTCGCTATGGGTCGAAGGGGGAGTGCCGTATGCGCTCTTTCAGGATACGGAGTACTTTAATTCGGTGACATTATTCAAATATCTCGGCTCTCCCTCGGCGGGTTGGGGAAACGTCGGATTCAGGGGCTTTTCCGACGGAGCGGCGGGAAGTACCGTGCTGGCGTTCGATTCCGGCGCACCGTACGCGTCGTTCCAGGATATCGCTAACGGAAGCCGCGCTACTGTGATGAAGTGCACGCTGGGGGTATGGAGCGTAGTCGGGACGAAGGGTTTCACTCCGGATGTCGCGGCGTTCATCGATTTCGCGGTCGATTCCGGCACGCCCTATGTCGTGTTCGAAGATTGGAGCGCCGCTCTCTACGCGACCGCGATGAAATATCTCCCGTCGGGAGTGGTGCATACGAACTCCGGGACGGGCGCGGTTACCACCAATGACGGATGGGTTCCGGTCGGCGGTAAGGGTTTTTCCGGCGGCGTCGCGACATTCATCTCGTTGGATATCTATAATCATATCCCCTACGTGGCGTTCCTCGACGGAAGCGCGGCGGGAAGTAATAAAGTAACGGTCATGCGTCTGAAATAAGCGCGGGGAAATGCAATGGTAAAGTATGCTTCGATAAAAAGAGCGTTCATCCTAATACTGGCAGTCGCCGGGTGCGCGGGAATTATGTCCGCCGAAGGCGGTACCAACTCCGCCGGGCTCATCTTTAACGAGATGCGGTTCAAGTACAATCTGTTGGAGTACACGTATCTCCTCAACGGGAAGGAAATCAAGCCCGGCGATCTTTGCCATGATTATATCGAGGGGCAGGCCAATACGGCCGCGGTGTACGACGAATTCGGGCGGCTCGTGTTCTCCACTAATTTTCTCACACTCCCGGGGTGTCTGACGAAAATCACGCCGGCCGAACCGTGGATAGGGAACTGGCACCCGCGTTTCTCTATCGGCGGCGGAAATTGGCTGACATTGGGAATCGACTATACAATCAACCGTTATATCTGGGTAGGTGCCGGCCTCGGATACTCGTACTGGTCGGACGACCGGCTCGGCGGGAGCTATTCGATATTCTCGTTCTCCGCGGAGGGCGGGTATTACTTTATCGGCGACCCGTCGAAGGAGTTCCGGGTGGGTATGGGCGGGATGTTCGCGGTGCATCTGGTCGAGCCTTACGCGGAATGGGTGAAGCTGATCGACGGGTTCTACCAGCCCGGCCAGACGGTCGTGTCGAACGACTACCGGAACTACGGGGTGACGATCGAGGGGTTTATGACGATGGAGTACGACCGGTTCTTCCTGCGCCTGAATATCCGTTTCGACTTCGCGCACCCGGCGTTTTTATTTCTGCCGTCGGCGGGGATGAAGTTTTAGCATAATCGACCCTTTTTTTCTTTATGAACAATATTTCTCTTGCATATCCGTACATTCGGAGGTAAGATATTAGAACGCATACGAAAATTCTATGTGTTTTAGGAGGATTCTATGAAAAGTTTATGGATGATGATCATGCTTTTTTCCATTGCCGGAATGAACTATGCGAAGGATTTAAAGCTCACGGACTATTTTCTCATGCTGCCCGAGGGGTATTTTGCAGGGATAAATACCGAAGACTATAACCTCCAGGAAAACCTACAGAAAGGCGTGAAATGGGGCGGGGTCGACTATATCGGCGATATTGTACTCGATCCGAAGAACGGCTTTATGAAAGTGACCTCGAAAATGGATAACCCGGATGAAGTGAATTTCACCGCGTATTTATGCTATTTCCTGAAGGCGGATAAGTCGAAGGTTTTCGGGTTTGCCCTCAATGTAAAAAGCTACTGCTATGACTACACGACCAACGCGTTCCTGACATTCGACCCCGACGGGGGTATATCCGACCTGACCGCGCTTGCACTGCCGCCGATCGATTTTAAGACGTTCTGGGGCGATGCGCCGTTACCGGATAAAAAATACCAGCATTATCATCTGGTCTACACCCTCCCGCAGTACGGTACGACAGTTCAGGTGGCGATCGAGGCGGATCAGTCCCCCGACTGCGATTTTGATGAAAAGCTTTGGGACGAGTATTACAAGGTGATGGACAAAGTGAAGTATAAAAAGATCGACCTCGAATGGGATAAGGCGCACGGGATTTTTAATTTCGGGAAGAAGTACGGGAAATAGAGTTATTAGCTGATCGATAAAAAACCCTCCGGTGACGGAGGGTTTTTATTTATACCTATGGATAGCTCTATTTATTCCACCAGCTTGATCGCGGTAGTATTATCATCCGCCGACGATGCGAGATTGATTGTTTCGTCCAGTTTGAAATTATCGATAATAGACTGTAATTGACTGTTCAACAACTGGTTCTGCGCGGAAATCTGCTTGATCGTATCGATTGACCCGATCAGGCTGTTCAGCCCGGTGACATGCTCGCCGATATTCGACTTGGTCTCGAGCGAAAGGTCGCGGAGATTACGCATCGTCAGCGCGAGCTCGTCGGTACCGGTCTTCTGCTCCTGCATAGACAGGCGGATTTCCTCGGTGATCTGCACGATTTCCTGGGTGGCGCGGAGGATATCCTTTGCGGAATGGTTCTGCTCCTCGATAGTGGTGCGGAGCTGGGAAATCATCCCCACGTTCTGCTTGGAGTATGCCATAATCATCTCGAGGCCGATACCCGCTTTTTCCGCGAGGTTCACCGATTCGTCGATCTTGCCGACAATCGTGTTCACGACCTCGCCGATATCCTTGGCGTTCTTGTTGGTGTTTTCAGCGAGACGGCGGATTTCATCCGCGACTATGGCAAATCCCTTACCGGCCTCTCCCGCATGCGCGGCTTCGATAGAGGCGTTCATCGCGAGCAGGTTCGTCTCCTTCGATATATCCGTGATCAGTTTCAGCATCTTGAGGATCTGCTGTGAGTATTCGGACACTTCGCGGATCGATCCGATGCTCGAATGCACCGACTTGCCACCCTCTGTAGCCACATTATTGAGGTTGCCGGATATTTCCTGAGTTTTTCCCGCGATCTGGTTCGCGTTCTCGATATTACGGGTCATTTCTTCGATAGCGGATGCGCTCTCCTCGACCGCCGACGCCTGTTTCTCGACATTCTGCGCGATTGAGTCGATATTGCGCGCGATTTCCTCGAGAGTGGCGTTGACTTCCTCGACACCGGACGTCTGGTCGTCGATAAACTTCTGAATCTGGTCGGTACTTTCGCGGATGACGTCGATCTGCGAATGGACATCGGTTTCCACTATCTGGGTCATATTTTCCGACGATGCGGAAATGGATATGGATGCATTCTTGACACGCAGGATATCTTTATTGAGTTTGGTCATCAGCAGGTTAAGACCGTTGGCGACCTGTCCGAGCTCGTCCTGAGAATGGAAATCGATCCGTTTGGATAAATCGGCCTTTTCGGTGCCGGAGGAAATATTCTTGAGTTTGGTATCGATATTGTTGATCACCTTAGAAATACTATTTCCGAGGTAAATCGCGAGCAGGACGACGATGATTAATGAAGCAAGAATGAGACTGATATTCAGGGTACGGATTAATACATAATCCTGATCGAAGTCATCGGGGTAGGCCGACGCAATCACTATCCACTTCATGCCAGGTATGTATTCATAGTCCGCGACTTTGTAACGGCTGGACTTATCGCTCGCATTCTGCCAGTAGTAGAAACTCGTGCCGTATTTTTTCTGGAGAATTTCCGTACCGACGTTTCCCTGTATCTTGTAGGTGTCGTTATGCTTTTGAATAATTTCTTCGAGTTGGGTGCCGATTAAGTTCGTGTCCGGGTGGATAATCATTTCCCCTTTTTCATCGACAATATAGAAATACCCGGAATTGCCGATGCGGGTTGAGTTAATAGCCTTACTGATATCTTTGATATTGATCAATGATAGGAAATCATAGAAGTATGCGGATGGAGAAATAATCCAATCCCACGGGGCGAAATAACTTGAGAAAGCGATTTTATGGCTGGTGCTCTTTTCACCGGGATTTGCCCAATCATACTCTATTACCCCGATTTTTTGGGATAGCTGGGTTTTTACAAACTCCAAGTCGCTGAAATCTTTTCCGATATTCTCAGCATACGGGTGATACTGCATGACGCCTTTCGAGTTTAATACATAGGTGTATCCGCTGTTCCCGATTTTTTTCGATAAAATGGCGCCTGCCGCTAAACTCTTCGCGGTGGTCTCGTTGAAAGTGCCTTTCAAATACTGTTTATAAAAATATTCTGCGATGGAATAATCTTCTTCAGCTAAGCCGCGAAGATAATTCTCCACAGACGAATAAGCAATATTCTCTATTAATTTCCCGGATATCTGAGTGAGTTGGTGAAGGTTTTTCATGGAGGAGTTCATAAAAACATCTCGTCCCAGAAAATAATTTGTCAATCCGATGCTGCCGACTCCCAGGAGGACGGCAATCGAGAATATGACGGTAATTTTCGTGCGTATCTTCATATTTGAAAACATTTCCCACCTCTTACCGAATGATTGTTATTATTATAATTAGCATTATATAAAACTACAATTTTCTGAAAACAATAATCATTAATTATTACACTATTCATCGCCGCCGTCCTCGCCGGACAACGTCATACCGTAACCTTCGAGCTTACGGAGAAGCGTCTTTCTGCCGATACCCAGAACCCTCGCCGCATGCGATTTATTCCCGTTCACCGAATCGAGGGTGGCGATTATCGCCCGTCTCTCGACCTCGTCCAACGGTATCCCGACTTCCAGACGAAGTTCCTCCTGTCCGCTGAAATTCCGGATCGCGGCGGGCAGGTCGTCGGGAGTTATTTCCACTCCTTTACTCATGACTATCAGGTTTTCCACAAGGTTCTGCAGTTCGCGGATGTTTCCCTTCCATATATAGTTCTCCATCAGCTTGAGCGCTTTCAGGCTGATCTGAACCGCCTGCTTCCCATGTCTGCCGGAATAAAAATTGACGAAATGGTTGATTAGCAAAGGGATATCCTCTTTCCTTTCGCGGAGGGGCGGGATATGCAGGTTGATGACGTTGAGGCGGTAAAAAAGGTCCTCGCGGAAACGCCCCTGCTCCACCTCGTGGTGAAGGTCTTTATTGGTCGCGGTGATGACACGGATATCGACTTTCAGCGTCTCTTCGCCGCCGACCCGTTCGAACTCATGCTCCTGCAGGACACGTAAAAGCTTTACCTGCGTGGTCTGGGATATCTCGCCGATTTCGTCGAGGAATATCGTCCCGCCGTCGGCGAGTTCGAATCGCCCCCGTTTTCGCGCGGCCGCGCCTGTGAACGAGCCCTTCTCATGCCCGAACAGTTCGCTTTCCAGCAGGGTGTCGGTCAACGCCGCGCAATGCACCTTAATGAACGGGCCTTTACTGCGGCGGCTGTTATTGTGGATAGCGGATGCGACCAGCTCTTTCCCGGTGCCGCTCTCCCCGGTGATGAGGATAGTCGCGTCGGTAGGTGCGATCTGGCGAACCGTATCCAGTACGCGTTTTATTCCGGGGGAATTCCCGATAATACTGTCGAAACGGAAGCGTTCGTCGACCATCTTCTCCAGTTCGTCCTGGCGTTCATGCCGGCTGACTTCATCGATCGCGCGACGGAGCACCAGTATCAGTTTCTCCATCTCGGGGGGCTTCATAAAGAAATCGTACGCCCCGCGTTTCATGCACTCGACCGCTTCGTCAATACCCCCGTGCCCGGTGAGTACGATAATCGGGCTGTCCTGCTTGACGGCGAACGCCTTATTCAGGAAATCCATCCCGCTCATCTTGGGCATCTTCAGGTCGAGGATGACCGCGTCGGGAAGGAGGGTCTGGAATTTATTCAGTCCGTCCACGCCGTCCTCGGCCGCCTGTACGTCGAATCCCTCCATAGTCAGGTATTGACGCAGGGCTTCGCGGATATTTTTTTCGTCGTCTATCACAAGGACGGTGGGTTTGCTCATTATGACTCACCTCGGACTATTTGATACAATATTATAGAAAGGAACAATAAAAAATGCAACGGCATATCCGTTTTCCGGGAATAGTATCCCGGGAGCGCTAAAAAATAGCCGCTCCAGAAGCGCCCGGAACGGCTAGAAAGCACCCTACAATATATCCCCAGATTTTCCTGATGATTACGAAATTTTATCAGCTTATGATAGATGCAATTACCTGCATTGTCAATCGGAATCGGGTAGAACAAAAGGAGGTATTTTTCATACTAAAGTATGACTATAAAATGACGCGGTCTTTGAAGAACGCGAAGAATTCGCCGCGGTTTTTTACATCGAGCTTCTTGTAGATAGAGTTGATATACCCTTTTACCGTGCTTTCCGAGAGAAAGAGACGGGCGGCGATTTCCTGATTATTGCGGCCGTCAAGGATATTGAATATAATCTCGCGCTCGCGGTCGGTGATCCTAAAATCGGAAAGTTTCACGGAGTTTTCGTCGGTCTCCTGGAGTTTTATCAGTTCAGCGATGCTGTCGAAACGGGAATGGATTTGTTTGATTTCATCCAGAATCACCTTTTCGCGCTTACGCTTGATTTTTTCGGCTGAAAGTTCCTTGATGTAGCAGAAAACTCGGGAGTTTACAAATTCATCGGTAAAATGGGTCGAGTAATGAATCTCGGCTTCGATCACCATGGAATGGGTATTCTGGATACGGACGATTTCCTGAAAGGAGCCGCTCTTCTCGTTCTCAAGGATATCCCTCAGCTTTTCGATGGAGGGTATTTTATCCCGATCCTCGATAAAATCCAGGTATGCTTTACCGAGGACTTCATGTTCGTGCATCTGGAGTTTCTGGAGGAAATAAGTGTTTACATAGGTGATGATTAAATCGGTATTCAGAATCAGTACGCCGAACGGGGCTCCCGCGAACGTCTGGAGGAGGAGTTTCTGGGAGTTCAGGGATTCCTGCTCGGCGATAAAACGCAGGTTCATTTCCTCTTCCAGCTTAGACGTTTTCTGCTCGACGATCACTGAAAGGTTCTCATTGATCATATCGAGTGCGTTGGTCTTGATAATCAGATTGCGGTTCAGTTTGCCGTAGTCCACCGCGATTTTATAGAAGATGGATAATTCGAGCAGTATGAATCCGTAAGGGGTAAGCCAGCAGTACGGAAGGCGGTTGGTAACCAGCATAATGCTGTCGTACATGACGAAAAAGTAGATGGAGAACCCCGAGACCATCACTAAAAACGATGCCGTCTTTCTGATAATCGACAGGATCATTACCAGCACAGTGAACAGCGCGGTCGGGAAAATAACGGCGTACATGCCGATATAAAAGAACGTTCGGATATCCTGTTTCGTCGTCTGCACCGCGATGAGCGCCGAGAAGACGACCGGGATGAATAATAAAGCCGGCATCAGCCATTTTTTACCGTTGAATACTTTCAGCTCTTCGGTGAGGTAGAGCGCGAAAAACGGTACCCCGAAAAGCATCCCGCTCCGGGAGAAAATTTCATTCAGCACTTCGTTATTATAGTTGAAGGTGAGCAGTATCGTGAGATAGGAAAAGGCGAAACTGACGGTAAGCCCGGTATAATAGACCAGTCGTTTCTCCGTCCGGCCGGATAGAAAAAAGATCAGCATCGAGTATATCCCGAACATGATCGCGAGGAGCACCGACGCGTTAATCAGGTTCACGTTAAACAGATTCCGCAGGAACACGTCCAGATACGCGGTCCGGTAGGTCGTCAGGATAATATCCCCCAACTGCATCCGTTCGTACTGCGGGAAAACAATGACCGAGAGGGTGTTGGTCTGATACGGCGCGGAGGCTACGGTGCACGGCAGCTGGACGGCGAAGGAGCGGAAGATGGTCGACGTATAGACCGGGGAGGTGTTCCCCATCATAAATATCAATTCGCCGTTGAGATAGATATGGTACGGGTAATCCATCGGTCCGATGTACAGCATCGGAACATCATTCGTATCCTTGCGGGATAGTAAAAACTCCGTCCGGAAAATATAGACGCTTTTCGCGAAGGTCTTCGGGAGCGCATCCCCGTGATAATCCTGAAAACCCAAATCCTTCCGGCTGACGAGCTCGTCCTCAGGGGTATCGGTAATACTATTCGAATCCATTTCGCAGATGGAAAACTCCAGCGGTATGGAATTTCCCTGGTATTGAATGAATGGGTGAGAAAACAACGTACCGAACGGCAACAGCATTAAAAGAATTGCAATTATTCTCATTTCACGACCTTGTTTTAATTAGGGCGATCCTAAAAACTATAGCCATTTATAACAATAGTATTATATTCTTAAAAAAACGCCCAATGGTCACTTCCTTGCTGCCTTGAAAAGGCGGTTTTTAGAAGTGTCCATTAGTGTATATAGATAATAACGCGGTTTTTAGAGTTTTTAAACTATTCTTCATCCTTTTTTTCACGCTTTACCCCGATTCGCGCGATAATAAGCGTAAGTTCGAACAGTAGGTACATGGCGCCGCCGACGATGATCTGCGATAACGCGTCTGGGGGGGTGATGACCGCCGCGAGGATGAATATCGCCACGATGATGATTTTCCTGTGGCGCGCCAATGTGTCGACCTCGATGATACCCATCTTGATCAGGAAAAACAGCACCCACGGCACCTGGAACACGAGCCCGATCATCATAATAACCACAATCAGGAGATTGATGTATTCGCCGACGCTCCACAGCGCCTTGATACCGTCTCCGCCCCCGAACATGATAAAGAATTGGAACACCCATGGCGCGAAAAACAGGTATGACAGCACGCACCCGCCGAAAAAGAATAACGGCATGAATATGACCGCCGCGTAGAAATAGCGCCGTTCCTCCTTCTTCAGCGCGGGAAAGACGAACGAGCCGAGCTGGAGCAGGGCGAACGGGAACGCGGCGACCAGCCCGCTGAAGAACGCGATCTTCATATAGGTGAAAAATTTTTCCTGCGGTTTGAGATAGATCAGGTCGACCGAAAGTTTCCGCATCGGTTCCTGCAGGAGCAGGAGGATTTTATCCGCGAAAAGAAACGCGACGATACCCGCCGCGAGAATAATTGCGATGACCGCGATCAGTTTACGCCGGAGTACTTCCAGATGATCGATGAACGAGGGCGCTTTTTCCGGGACGTTCGCGCTCATTTTTTAGGGGCGGGTTTTTTCTTGAGCGGTTTTTCATCCAGGGGCTTCTCGTCGATCTCGCTGATATCCCCCGCGTCCTTCACTCCGTCCTTGAATTCTTTGAGCGCCTTGCCCATCGAACGCGCCAAGTCCGGCAGACGTTTCGCCCCGAACAGCAGGAACACGATCAGCAGGATGACTAGTATTTCAGGCAGTCCGATACTCATGTTAACTCCTCACCAATATGATAATTAGTCCGGCGGGATTACGCAATAAACGGGCGTATCCTAGAACGGAAACTCCTCGCTCTCGGCGGACTTCGGCCCTTCCTGCGAGACCTTCGGCTTCTTCGCGGTAAGGTGCTGGTCCAGCCCCTCGACGAAAATCGCCTGGATAGGTTTTACCGGGCACGCGGACTGGCACGCGCCGCACCCGACGCAGATGGAGTTATCGGTCTCCGGGCCGTTCAGACCCGGCTTATAGTCCACGAGGTATACCGCGTGGGTGGGGCATATTTCCGCGCACGCCCCGCACGCGAGTTCTTTCTGGTAGACGACGCAGCGCCCCTTCTCGAGACTCACCCTGCCGATCTGGATAGTCTGCTTGGCCGCGAGGCTGACCGGCTTGAGCGCGCCGGTCGGGCAGACCTCGGTACAGGTTTTGCAGTTGTACTCGCAGAACGCGTTGGGGTAGTCCATCCGCGGGATCAGCATCCCGGTCAGGCCGTACTCGAGGAAGGACGGTTTCAGCACGCGGGTGGGGCAGTGGCTGACGCAGATGTGGCATCCGGTGCACCATGACATAAACCTGTCGACGCTCTCCGAGCCGGGAGGGGTGACCGGCTTATTCGACGGGAATATCTCCTTGCCGAACAGACTCGCCGGAAGCACCAGCGACACGCCGAGGCCTATCCCGTACTTGAGGGAATCCTTGATCAGTTCGCGACGTTCCGGGGAAAACTCCTTCACGGTGGGTTTCCGCGCGGGACGGTAGGCGATCGATTTTTCCGGGCACTCCGGGATACAGTTCATGCACGCGACGCACCTGGAGAAGTCGATGGATTTGTTTTTATAGTCGATACACCCCGCCTTGCAGACCTTCGCGCACTTCCCGCATTTAACGCAGGTCTCCGGGTCGATTGTGATACGGAGTAACGACGCGCGCGAGATCAGCCCGAGAAGCGCGCCGACCGGGCAGACCGTGTTGCAGTAGAGGCGGCCGCGTGTCCATGACAGGATGGTCGTGCCGATCAGGAAGAATGCCGCTATCAGCGCGGTCGCGAGGCTGATGACAGGGAGCGCCTCGTGGGAGAATGTGTATACCCCGAGCGCGTTCAGCCCGTCGTTGACAAGGTTCCACAGGAGCGACAGCCCCGGCTTGATCAGGTCGGCGGCGATTCGCCCGGCGATACTGAACGGGTCGAAGAGTCCGGTGAGGAGCGATACCCCGAAGACGATGCCGCTGACCGTTATCGCGAGGAGCGCGTATGCGATCCACTGGAACGGGGGGAGCATGCCGAAGTGCTTATATTTTTTACGTTTGCGGGAAATCCGGTAAACTATATCCTGCGTAGTCCCGAGCGGACATAGGAACGAACAGTAAACCCGCCCGAACACGAAAGTAAGCGCGATTAAAAGGACGGCTCCGATAACGGATGGCCAGAACGCGACGGTGAGGGATTTGGATATCGCCGGGATGAGCTGGAACGAGGTCAGAACATTCCCCGCGCCTGGCGGAATCAGGCTCGACCCGAGGAAAAATATGCCCAGCGCGATAAAAAAGACTACCGATACGGCGGCGCGTATTTTCTTTAGAGGGCTCACAGCGATATACGCTCGATATTCAGTTTGTCGAGCTCCATGACGCCGAGATTATCCCGCGCGGCGTATTCGATATACTTGATGTACTGGGTTTTCATTTCGAGGATAGCCGCCGCAGCGACGTCGATCGCGACAATATCCGGCGAGAGAAGCTGCATCTTCTTGACCGATACATCGGCGGGGTTCTGCGACTGCGGCCCGTGCCCGGTAAGCACCCGGTACGCGTCGAGGACGTTCAGCGCCGGCTTACGGAATTTCGCTATATCCGCGATGCATTGATGCAGGTCGTTATTATGGAAGAAGGAGCGGTCGAATACGACGCCCATGAGGTTTTTCATCGCGGCGGTCATCTGGGTCGCGGAATGGTGCTTCAGTACGGGGACGTTGATAAACACGTCGGCCTCGAGCATCAGTTCGTGCACCTTGGCGTTGATGAGCTTCTTCCCGGCAGGGATAGTGACTTTTTCATAGACATTCGGACTGCTCGCGGGCACGACCTGCGCCCCGGCTCCCTTTGCGGCATCTTCGATACCGCTATTTTTGTAGCATGCCTGCCAGCTGCTGACGGTGTGGTCGAAGACAAATACCTTCGACGCGCCGGCGTTAAAACAGTGCTCGATGATACGTTTGACGAGGATAGGGTTGGTGTTCGCGGCCATATCGGGGACTTTATCCCACCCGATATTGGGCTTCACGAGGACGGTCTGGCCTTTCTTGATGAACGCGCCCATACCGCCAAGCGCCTTGATGCCCTTATCGAACATGGCGTCGGGCTCGCCTCCCTTCACGGCGACCAGATCGGGGACTTTCCCTTTCTTGTCGCCTGCGAACAGATTGACTACCCCTCCGCCGAGCACGGTCAATCCGGCGGATGCCCCGATAGCGAGACTTCTTTTAATAAATTCACGCCGATCCATAAGCGCCTCCCTGATGCTCTATTTTAGCAGGGAAATAGAATTATTTCAATGAGAAAGCTGAAATTTTCGAATAATTTTGAGTTTTTAGCTATGATTCGCTATAATTATCAATTAACGTTACAATCATCTAAAGAGGCTCGCATGAAGAAAAGGTCTGTACTGGAAATCGTGTTTTTAGCGGTTCTGTTCGGTATTTTTTTACTCTCGTCATTGGATAACATAGGCAATATAAAAGTTCTCGGTTTTACGGTACGGTTTGTCTATCTGTTCGTTTTGATCGGAGGCGGGCTGGCTTCGTACCGTTGGATCAAGCAGAAGAAAATCAACCTCCCCGAAGGGATACTTTTCCTCGGGATATGGACTGCTTTAATTCTCGCGTTTATCCCGAACACCCCTCTGGTTATCAGGAATGTCGGGTACGCGGGATGGCTTCTCCTGAATGTAATGATAGTGTTCTTTATGGTAACGTTTATCACTAAAGACAATAAAGAAGATATCATACGTTTATATACTCTCAGCTTTTTTATCCTGGCGATTATCGGGCTTATCCAGTATATTACCCCGCAGATCGGCCTTCCCCCGATTTTCGTCAGCCAATGGTGGGTCAGGGATATTCTCCCGCGCGTCCACGCGTTTACCTACGAACCGTCGTACTACGCGACCTATCTCTTCCTGGGTATCCCGCTGACCATGATCCTGCTCGCGCTCGGGAAGCTGGCCGGCCTTCCGAAATGGTTATTCTATACGATGATCGCGACGGAAGTCATCGCGTTCTCGTTATGCTTCTCGCGCGTCAGCGTGGTTCTATTCCTGATATTTCTTGTGGGATATCTGATATATATATTAGCGCGCCAGATAAAAGAAAAAAAATTCAATCCGCATATGACGTTATCGTTCCTAGTACCCCTGATTGTACTCGGGGCGACCCTTCTTTTCATGGATATCCGGCTCAAGCAGGTGAAGGAGGGCGTGGATTCCTCGTTCTTCCTCCAGAACACGGGGTGGGACGAGGAGGATATTACGCAGGGGAACTCGTTTAAATCCCGTCTTGACGGGATGCGGAAGACGTTCGACGTGTTTCTGCAAAACCCGGTCATCGGGGTATCGCTGGGCGGGATAGCCCCGTGGATAGCGAAAACACAGGTCTCGAATATTTCGTCGAACGCGCAGGTGAAGGCGAGCGAGGGAAATAACGTTCTATTAGAAATACTCGCCGCCTCCGGGGTCGCCGGGTTTATCCTTTTCTGCGCCTATATGATTATGATCAGCCGTTATATCCTCAAGAAGAATCCCCCATCCGGGGATAAAGATTATTATTCCGGGCTATTCGTCGGCTTCATCCTGGCGTTTATCATGATGATCGAGAACCAGAATATTCTCAGGCCGTATATCTGGGCGCATATCGCGCTGATATCCGCGTTCATCCGTCTGATGAAGGATGAGACGACGGTTGAAAAAAAGTCGTAGCGGGCGGCATATGGGGATTTTATCGGCGGGAAAGAACGGGGTTATCGGGGTCGATGTGCGGATGTACCACAAATCCGGCATCGGACGGTATATCCGTTCCCTGCTGCCCGGGCTGATAAACTCGACGGAATATCGCTTCGACCTATACGGCTACGAGGAGGACAGGGGCAGTTTCGCGGAATTTCCCCGCGCGGAGTTTATCCCGGTCACATCGAGAATCTATCACCCGAAGGAGCATATCGAGCTCGCGCGAAAAATCCGCCCGTGCGACCTGTACTTCTCGCCGCACTTCATCCACCCGCTATTTAAAATTCCCGCGAAACGGCGCGTGATTACGGTGCATGACGTGTTCCACATATCCGGCCGCTCGATCTTCAACCCGCTCCAGAAGCTCTATATGAAAACCCTGTACGACAGGTGCATCCGTAAGGCGGACGGAATTATCACGGTTTCGGAATTCTCCCAGTCGGAGATCGAGAAATATTTCCCCCATTCGCGCGGGAAGATTACCGTCATCCCGTTCTACACCGACCGGAGCAACTTTTTCATTCTCGGTAAATCCGCCCGCGCGGAAATAAAGAAGCAGATCACCGCGAATTGCGGGTTCGATTTCACTCACCCGTACATCCTCTATGTCGGGAATATCAAGCCCCATAAGAACCTGCTCCGGCTGCTGGAGGCGTTCAAGCAGATCCATAACCGCGAGCTCTATCTCCTGATAGTCGGGGAGCGCGAGGGGTTTATCGGGCGCGAGAAGGACTTTGATAAAAAGATCGAGGGCATTCCGCGCATCGTATTCACCGGGAAGATCAGCGACGAGATGATCCGCGGGCTGTACAATCTCGCGGAGTTCTTTATATTTCCGTCGTACTACGAGGGTTTCGGGTCGCCGCCCCTCGAGGCGATGGCATGCGGCGCGCCGATCGCCGCGTCGGATATCCCCGTGCTGCGCGAGGTCTGCGGCGGCGCCGTGTTCTACTTCGACCCGTACTCGGTCGACAGTATCGCGCGGGCTATCGACGCCCTCGATTCCGACCCCGCCCTCCGCGAACGTCTCATGCGCGCGGGTACGGAACGCCTCGGGCATTTCAGCCCGGAGCGGAACCTTCATTCCCATCTGGATGTGCTGTTTAATGATTAATCATTTTGTATTCTATTCCTGCCATAATTCGTATATGTATTTTCTTTTTCTAAATGCTTCTTTTCCGCCTTCCATTATTGTAACAATTTGATTTTGGGTGTTTTTATCATCAATGTTTCCGTTCATTATTTCAATTTTTGAAGATTCGCAATTAAATGCTACTATTTTTTCACTATCACCTAAGACCGGGATATTTGCATTATGTGTTGCAAATATAAACTGCATTTTCCCTTTTAAGCTTTTTATACTTCTTATTACATCCTCATATATTGTTTGATTATCTAAATCATCTTCAGGTTGATCAATAATAAGAATATCCATATCTTTTTGAGCGAGTAAAAAAAGTATTAAAGCTGTTGCTCTTTGCCCAAGAGAATGTTCATTTAAAGATTTTCCTAGATAGTTTATTGTAAACATGTTTTCTACTTTGAATGTTAATAAATCATATAGATAATTATTAAAAGTATCCATGAATTTTAAATATTGATGATTAGTAATTGTTTCTTTGAGAAATTTATCATTGCGAAAAATTTCAATAAAATCTTTATAGTTTTCTGCTATTCTTCTATAACTTGTATCACTAATTCTAAGGTGCGCCCCTGTGTTTGGACAGATTTAGGGGCAAGTTAAGTTGAATCTTGCTGTGCTCTTTTCTTACATCAGTCATTCTAAGCCGCCTTTCCGGTTTTGTCAACAGGCGAAAAGTATATCGAAGCCGGCGGCTTATAACCCAGGCTCTGGTGCGGTCTTTCATGGTCGTAGTATCTAAAG